>CALAEY010000001.1 GCA_937891085.1 uncultured Prevotellaceae bacterium
TAACGAATCAATAAACAATGAGATCAAGAACAGCTACATGGTTTGAATGCAAGATCAGCTATGAGAAGGTCATGGAAGATGGCTTGCAGAAGAAAGTAATTGAAAACTATGCCGTAGACGCTTTAAGCTTCACCGAGGCAGAGAAGCGCATCATGGAAGAAATGTCCAGCTACATCAGCGGTGAGTTTAAGATAAAGGATATCAAGATTGCCCCCTATGGCGAGATTTTCTTTAGTGACGATGAAATGGCCGACCGTTGGTATAAGGCCAAGCTCCAGTTTATCACCATCGACGAGAAAACGGAGAAGGAGAAGCGCAACAGCGTAAACTACCTGGTACAGGCAGGTACACTGAACGGAGCGGTGAAGAATATCGATGAAGTGATGGGTGGTACGATGATCGACTATGTCATATCCTCTGTCGCTGAGACCACGCTGATGGACGTCTTCGAATATGCCAAAAGACAGGCTGACGAAAAGCCTGAAGTAGAGGGGTAGTGCTATGGTCGATTACGATGTTAAGGGCCATTTGAACGAAGTGCTCTCCAGTTTGCCTGAAGGAGTACGGCTGGTTGCCATCAGCAAATACCATCCCAACGAATATATTGAGGAGGCCTATGCTGAGGGACAGCGCATCTTTGGTGAGAGTCACGAACAGGAGCTGCGCCAGAAGGTTGAGACGTTGCCTCATGACATTTTGTGGCATTTTATCGGCCATTTGCAGACCAATAAGGTGAAATACATCGCACCTTATATCACGATGATAGAAGCGGTCGATTCCTTAAAGTTACTTAGAGAGATTGACAAGCAAGCGGCTAAGAATGAGCGTGTTATCGACGTTCTTTTAGAGCTCCATATCGCTGCTGAGGAAACGAAGTACGGACTCACCCCTGACGCCTGTCGTGCATTGCTGGCTGATGGCGAATGGCGACAGCTTGAGCACGTCCGTATCTGCGGTCTGATGATGATGGCGTCAAATGTGGATGATGAAGAGCAGATACGCTCAGAGTTCCGCATCGCCCGTCAACTGTTCGACGAACTGAAAGCACAGTATTTTGCTGATGCGCCCTGGTTCTGCGAGCGTTCGTGGGGTATGAGCCACGATTACCCCATTGCCGTAGAGGAAGGTTCTACGATGGTGAGGATAGGAACGACTATTTTCGGTCCTCGCGTCTATTGAAGTAATACTGGCCACGCTTCATCTTTCCCCAATGTATCGCATGTTGCGGACAGTGGTGATAGCACGCCAGACAATTTGTACAACTGCCATCATGCTTCCAGCGTGGTGGCAGTCCTTCTATATCGTCGACAGGACAGAGCTTGGCACATAATCCGCACTGCGTGCAAGCCTCCTGGTCAACCCAGAATTTCTCGTCGGTGATCAGGTGTTTGTTGTAATATCCGCCTATCACATAAGTATAAGTATAGGGAATAGCCCCTTTGATGAGCTCTTCCACGCCCTTTTGGCGCTCCTTGACCACTTCGCAGATGTGAGCTACCGTTCCCTTGGCCTGTTCTTTCTTCTGCTGTTCGCGTTCTGGCGTGTCCAGATGGAGGAACGAGAAACAGACGTTCGATTCAGGCATCAGCACAGCAAACGTGCTCTCAGCCTGCAACCCCTTGACAGCCAGTTCTTTATTCAGAATGCGCATAGCGTGGCCCATATTATCGCCACAGGTAGTCACTGCATAGACGTAACTGGTGTGATGAAACGTCGCTTTCCTGATGAAATCGCGCACAATACGTGGTGGTTGCCATCCGTGTGTCGGAAAACAGAACCCCAGTCGCTCACCGTCCTGTAGCGTATAGTCCATGGAGCCCTTTTTCAGCTCGTCGGGGATATATGACAGCTGTTCGCCCGTAGCTGCAGCCAACTGCTGAGCTACCCATTTCGTATTGCCTGTACCTGAAAAATAGAATATCATGCTGCAAAGATAGTAAAAGTTTAGCGGTTAGCGTTTAGAGTTTAGAGAAATTTTTGTAATTTTGCACCCGATTATGAGATATTTTGTCTGGTTTGGATACGACGGTACCAACTATCATGGTTGGCAGATACAACCCAATGGTATTACGGTGCAGAGCGAATTGGAGCGCTGTCTGTCGCTCCTTTTACGCGAGAAAATCAGCGTGACGGGAGCTGGACGCACCGATGCTGGTGTTCACGCCCGTCGGATGGCGGCCCATTTTGATACCGATGCAGCTTTCGATCCGACCATGCTCGTGAAGAAGCTCAATGGTCTTTTGCCCGTTGACATTGCCGTATATCTCGTCGAACAGGTAGATGTCGACCTTCATGCGCGCTTCTCTGCTACGTCGCGTCTCTACCATTATTATGTGCATACGCAAAAGTCGCCATTTCACCGACAGTATTCCTTGGAACTTCACTATGTGCTTGATTATCAGCTGATGAACCAAGCTGCACAGCTCCTCTTTGACTACGATGATTTCGGAGCTTTTTGCAAGGCAGGCTCCGATGTGAAGACGACCATCTGTCATGTGACGAAGGCTCAATGGCACCAAACTTCACCTACTGAGTGGTATTTCGAGATCGAAGCAAACCGTTTCCTGCGAAATATGGTTCGTGCGGTGGTGGGAACTCTCGTTGAGGTTGGTCGTCACCGAATGTCGCTCGACGAGTTCCGTCTGGTGATTGAAGGCAAAAAGCGCACTCAGGCTGGCGAGTCGATGCCCGCTCACGCCTTGTTTTTAGAAGATGTAAAGTATTGATTCCGATCTATGTGGCTGATATTAGCATTTATGTCTGCAGCGCTGTTGGGCTGCTATGATTCTTTCAAGAAAGAGGCGTTGCGCGAGAATGCCGTACTGCCCGTTCTTTTCCTGAATACCCTGTTTTCATCGCTTATCTTCCTGCCTTTTATCATCTTGAGTGCTACCACTCAGACGCTCGACGATACCGTTTTCTTCGTCGCTTCGGGCGGATGGGACGAACATAAGTACGTGCTGCTCAAGGCACTTATCGTGCTCTCTAGTTGGGTGTTGGGCTATTTTGGCATGAAACACCTGCCCCTGACCATCGTTGGTTCCATCAATGCCACGCGTCCTGTAATGGTACTCGTAGGCGCTTTGTTGGTCTTTGGCGAACGGCTGAACGGATGGCAATGGGCTGGTGTTGCATTGGCTATCCTGTCGTTCTTGATGTTGAGCCGTAGTGGCAAGAAGGAAGGCATCGACTTCAAGCACGACCATTGGATCTGGATGATTGTTGGTGCAGCGGCCCTGGGTGCTATCAGCGGACTCTATGACAAATACCTGATGGCTCCCGTTGAAAGCGG
>CALAEY010000002.1 GCA_937891085.1 uncultured Prevotellaceae bacterium
TGCAAGAATGCAAAGAGGCGGTTAAATCTGCCGGCACGCCGAAAGCAGGCCAGCCAGCAGACCCAACCCTGAGAGCCATTTTCGGTGCCATCGCCATCGGAGCCACGGCTAAAGTAGCCAAGGCTCAGATCATAGAAGAGGCTACAGACAAGAAGGTGGACGGCGGCCTGGCCGACATCGTGGACAAGGAGGAGCATCCAAGGAGCACCCCTCTGACCCCTCCTGGATCCCTGAGCGCAAGGAACATGAAGAACCATTGCACGGCGTGCCAGCTTTGCGTGTCGGCCTGTCCTAACGGCGTGCTGCGCCCATCCACGGACCTGATGACGTTCATGCAGCCTAAGATGGCCTACGAGCGCGGCTACTGCCGCCCCGAGTGTACGGAGTGCGCCGACGTGTGCCCTGCAGGCGCCATCAAGCCTATCACGAAGGAGGAGAAGAGCTCCATCCAGATCGGCCATGCCGTATGGACACGCGAGCTCTGCGTGCCTATCCGCGACGGTCAGGAGTGCGGCAACTGCTCAAGGCATTGTCCTACGAGTGCCATCACGATGGTTCCGTTGGATGCCGACGACCCAGACTCATTGAAGATACCAGTTGTGAACGAGGAGATGTGCATCGGCTGCGGCACCTGCGAGGCCCTCTGCCCGAGCCGTCCGCTGAGTGCCATCTACGTAGAGGGGCATGAAGTTCACAGAATAATATAATCCATTGAGCATTGAACATTGAACATTAACTATGCAGGGTGAAACCATCCGGATGGAAAATGGCGAAGCCATAATGTTCAATGCTCAATGTTCAATGTTCAATAAAAAGAATACCGTTATGAAAAAAATAGATAGAAGAAGTTTTCTCAAGACCTTGGGCGTGGGAGCCGCAGGAGCTGCGGTGGCCAGTTGCGCACCAAAGAACTCGGCAGTTCTTGATCCTGCCGGGCGTTATACCACCCCTGTTCCCACCGACCAGATGACCTATCGCACCAATCACAACTCGGGCGACAAGGTGTCACTTTTGGGCTACGGCTGCATGCGCTGGCCGATGATTCCTAATCCTAACGGACGTGGACAAATCATTGATCAAGAACAGGTGAACAGACTGGTGGACTATGCTTTGGAGCATGGCGTGAACTACTTCGACACGTCGCCCCACTACGGACAGGGACAGTCGGAACGTGCCACGGGCACAGCCTTGGCACGTCATCCGCGCGACAGCTATTTCATCGCTACCAAGATGTCAACTTTCCTCGACGCGAATGGCGCAGACCCCAACGTGGCCAAGGCAGGATACCACCACTCGTTTGAGGAGCTTCAGGTAGACTATCTGGACTACTACCTGATTCATGGCGCAGGAATCGGAGGATTCGGTGCTCCTGGTGTGACAGGTATGAGTGCCCTTCATGCGAAATATCTGGACAACGGCATGCACGACTTCTTGATGCAGGAGAAAGCAGCTGGCCGCATCCGCAACATGGGCTTCTCACATCATGGCGACCTGGATGTGCTGCAATACTTGTTGGAAATGCACGACAGGGGAGAGGCTCACTGGGACTTCGTTCAGATTCAGATGAACTATCAAGACTGGCACTACGCCACGGGCTGGAACACCAATGGCGAAATCATGTACAACATGCTGGCTGAGCGCAATATCCCTATCGTCATCATGGAACCGCTGTTAGGGGGGCGACTGTCTAACCTGCCTGTTCACCTGGTGCAACGACTGAAGGAGCGCAATCCGGAGAACAGCGTGGCATCATGGGCTTTCCGCTGGGTAGGCTCTCATGAGCATGTGCTGAGCGTGCTGAGCGGCATGACCTACATGGAGAATCTGGAGGACAATGTGCGTTCATTCGCGCCGCTGGTGCCGCTTACCGATGAGGAGAACGACTTCCTGGAGGAAACGGCTAAGCTGCTCATCACTTATCCGATCATACAATGCAACAACTGCCAGTATTGCATGCCTTGCCCTTATGGGCTCGACATCCCTGCCACGCTGCTGCATTATAATAAATGTGTGAACGAGGGCAACCTGCCCGAGAGCCAGGGCGACCCAGAGTACCGAAAGATGCGCCGCGCCTTCCTCGTTGGCTACGACCGCTCTGTGCCTAAGCTCCGTCAGGCCAGCCATTGCACGGGCTGCAACCAGTGCTCGCCTAACTGTCCGCAGCGCATCAATATCCCACAAGAGTTGGAGCGCATAGACAAGTTCGTGGAAGCTCTGAAACAGAATACGCTTTAAAATGATATGTGGTTAGTAGTTTGGAGAGGGGGCATCTTTTCGGAGGTGCTCCCTCTTTTTTCAGTATTTTGGATAAAATCTTCCGTGATAAGTATAATTGCAGAAGTCAGAAATTGTGCTATCTTTGCATCAGAAAAAATAATGCTCAAGTTATGAAACATTTTGCTACTATCACGGAGTTTGACGATATGCTGGGCGTAGAGACCCTGCATCCACTGGCCAGCGTGGTGAATCTGGACGAAGCCAAGCCCATGCATCACATGCGACATACCAACGGCTTCTACTCCGTGATGCTGAAGGACGAGAAGTTCTGCGATGTGGTCTATGGGCGCTCGCACTACGACTATCAGAAAGGCTCCGTGGTCTGCACGGCTCCTGGGCAGGTCATCGGCATAGAACCTGTGGCCACAGAGGGGCAGGACTTTACCGGAACCTTCCAGCCTGTGGGCTATGGCCTGTTCTTCCACATGGACCTGCTGCGTGGCACAGAGCTGGGCCGACGGATGAAGGAGTACACCTTCTTCTCCTACAATGCCAACGAGGCGCTGCACCTCTCTGAGCGTGAAAGGCAAGTGTTCATGCTCTGTCTGGAGAACATCCGGGAAGAGCTGGAAAACCATATCGACCGCCTCAGCCGCCGACTGATCACCTCAAACATCGAGATCCTGCTCGACCAGCTGCTGCGCTTCTACGAGCGCCAGTTCATCACCCGTGAGATAGTCAATCACGACCTGCTGGCTAAGTTTGAGTCGCTGCTCGACCATTACTTCGACAACCATTTTGCTGCTGAACATGGTCTGCCCACGGTGAAGTATTTCGCCAGCGAGCTTTGCCTCTCAGCCAACTACTTCGGTGACCTGCTGAAGAAGGAGACGGGCAAGTCGCCCAAGGAAGTCATCAACCTCCGCGTGCTCGATGAGGTGAAGAACCGCCTCTTGGACGACACGAAGAGCATCACTCAGGTGTCAGAAGAACTGGGCTTCCAGTACCCACAGCACCTCACCAAGTTCTTCAAGAAAGAAACAGGTATGACGCCGAACGAATATCGAAAAGTAAGTTGATATATGAAAGGTTTATTCTTAGCCGCCCTGACGCTGCTCGCCTCTGTCTCTTGCAGCGCTGGCGGAGGCTCAAAACAGATCAATGAAGAGACAAAAACAAATAATACTACAGAAATGAAAGCAAACGGGAAAGCATTGGTAATTTTCTTCTCACATGCAGGTGAGAACTACAGCGTAGGAAACATTGAAGTGGGCAACACCAAGATCGTTGCCGATTACATCGTCGAGCAGACTGGTGCAGATGTGTTTGAGATTGTGGCCGAGAAGAGCTACGACATGCCTTACAATCAGCTCATTAAGTTGGCACAAGAAGAGGAGCGGAAAGGTGAGTTCCCAGCCTACAAGGGTCAGGTGCCAGACCTCTCACAGTATGACACCATCTTCATCGGCGGTCCTATCTGGTGGGGCACCTATCCACGCGTGATGTTCACCTTCTTCCGCGACAACGACCTCAATGGCAAGACCATCATTCCATTCACTACCCATGAGGGCAGCGGTCTGGGCAATGTGGTGAGCGATGTCAAGAAGGCTTATCCAAATGCCACCATCACCGGCCAGTTCTCCATCGCCGGCCATAGTGTCCGCAGCGGTAAGGCCACGGTTCAGCGTTGGCTGAAAGGATTAGGGTATTAATTCACAATTGACAATTCACAATTGACAATTTTTTAATACAAGTTTCGCTGGTGGTGCCGTAGGCATCTTAAATGTTCAATGCTCAATGTTCAATAAAAAATATTTTTAAATTATAAATTTATGAAAGTTGCTGTTTTAGTAGGAGCCGGCTCTATCGGTCAGGCTATTATCCGCCGAGTGGCGATGGGCATGCATGTGGTGCTGGCCGACTATAGTCTGGCCAATGCCGAGCAGGCAGCCAAGACCTTGGAGAACGCTGGTTATCAGTGCTCTACCATCAAGTGCGATTTGGGTTCTAAAGAAGATATCCTGAATTTGGTGCAGTTCGCCACCAGCAAGGGCGAGGTAATGTATCTGGTCAATGCCGCAGGCGTTTCCCCTTCACAAGCCCCCGTGCACCACATCCTGCAAGTTGACCTCTACGGCACCTCCGTGCTGCTGGAGGAGTTCGGTAAAGTGATAGCCGAGGGTGGTAGTGGCGTGATCATCTCCTCACAGAGCGGACACCGCCTGCCAGCCCTACCACAGGAGCAGAACGATGCCCTCGCCATGACCCCGTGCGATGAGCTTCTGGAGCTCCCGTTCCTGAAGGCCATCACCGACACCCTGAAAGCCTACCAATACAGCAAGCGCTGCAATGTGCTGCGCGTGATGTACGAGGCCACCCGTTGGGGCCGTCGCGGAGCCACCATCAACAGCATCTCTCCGGGCATCATCATCACCCCGCTGGCCAATGACGAGCTGCACGGCCCTCGCAAGGACGGCTATCTGCGCATGATAGAGGCCTCTCCAGCCCGCCGTGCAGGTACGCCTGATGAGGTAGGGGAGCTCGCAGAGTTCCTTATGTCCAAGCGCGGTCGCTTCATCACTGGTGCTGATATCCTCATCGACGGAGGCACCACCGCCAGCTATTGGTATGGCGACCTGCAGTATCTTAAGACCACCCATTGATTCTATGAACTGTATTTTCCCCACTTTTCCGCTTACTCGGAGGAGTGGGGATTTTCCGTAATTATGATAAGTCTGTCCGTAGGAAATATAAGCATCCATTGCCCGAAGTGCCGTACCTTTGCAACATCAGAAATATTAACGATTTTGCAATGATGACAAACTTCAAAACCACAGTTATCACCTTGGCAGCAGGCTTGTTGGCTGCCAGTGCGCTGAAAGCGCAGAACACCCCTAACGACAGCATACAGGAAGGCCGTCGCAGTAATCAGAATGTGATGCTCAATGCCTCTTCTGCCACCGTGCCCCGCACCATCTCCCTGGGCATCCCCAGCAGCGGCTCCGCCATCTTCGAAGATGGGCTGCCTGTTTCATTCTACTTGGGATTCTTCCCGGGCCACTGGTCTTGGCACAACGGACTGAATACCGAGTCCATGTCGCTCTCCACCCTCGATGAGAGTGCCTTGCGCGTGGGCATCATCGGCTACTTCCCCAGCACCACTTCCAAGGTGACTGCCGACCGTCTGAGCGGTGGGGCCAACTACTCCGTCAACATCTACGGCCAGCATCAGCTCGACCTCAATGTGGGGGCTCCGCTGGGGCATGGCTGGGGCTTCAACCTCAACACCTACCAGAACTTCGACCGCAGCTCCAACCATCTGGATATGAGCTACCTCACCGAGCGCATCCAGTTCTACAAGGCTGCTCTCTCCAAGACCTTTGCTGAGGGTAGGGGACGCGCCTCACTCACCTATAACTATATGAGTACCATGACCGTGAGCGACAATAACGGTCCGTTCATCTTCGTGGGCGATGGCAGCGTGAGGCCGTTTGAAGATTTCGACTTGGGGCACGACCAGTATCTGCCCAACCTTACAGGCTACCATTACATAGACCCGAAAGACGGACAGACGAAGTCGAGAAACATGACCGACGACGGCCTTACCCGCTCGCACATGGCCACCTTCAACCTCACTTACCGCTTCAACAATGGCAATGAGCTGGACTTCCGCTCCCGCCTCAAGACCATACACACCGATGTGTCTAACCTCATGCTCACCTCCATCAGCAAGGTAGGAGCCACAGACGGCTATACCTATACAGACGGAACTCCTTTTGCCGGCAATGTACAGGGCCGACTCTACAGCAACTACGACACCACCGACAGCGACTGGATGAATACCGCCGAGCTGCGCGGAAAGAACGAGCATCACGACTGGTTCGTGGCAGCCGATGCATGGTTCGACCATACCAGCCAGAGCACCTTCACGGGCAACTTCGCCCATGAGGCCAAGAAAGACCCTAAGCAGCTCTACTACAATGGTCAGGACTACTGGGTGTTCAATACAGGCTCCAACTACTTCAACGGCAACGAGACCAAGCTGGCCATCTATGCCCGTGACCAGTGGAAGCCTACCCAGCGCCTCACCCTCACGGGCGGTCTGCGCTTGGAGTATATGAATGTCACTGGCAAGGCAGCCAACAATGTAGGCGATGCCACCAACAACAGCCGTACGCCCAACTGGAGCCTGCTCACCCCAGGCGTAGTGAAGAACCGCATCAGCGAGAACTGGCTCAACACCGCAGCCACCTTCACCGCCTACTACCGCCTCACTCCTGGCTTCGCCCTGCAGGCCGATGCTTTGGCCACCTACCGCCGCCCAGAGATCACGGAATATGGCACCGCCATGTCGCCCGTCACCGATGTGAAGAGCAACTACATGTTCCGTGCCGGCATCAACTATCGCAACTCCTGGATCGATGCCCAGTCATTGCTCACCTACTTGGTGCAGAAGAACGACTTCGTCAACTCCCTCTGGACACACACCCTCACCAAGGCAGTAGGCGGCTATCCAGAAGGCTATCAAGAGACTGTCTATATCCCGTCGTTCTACAATATCGATGCCTTCGGATGGACCACCGATGTGGTGCTTACCCCGTTCCGTGGCTTCTCCTTCCATGGCCTGATTAACCTGCGTGCCCCGCGCTACCGCGACTATAAGTTCGAGCCTGTGTTCAGCGATGGCTACAGCGAGACCTACGACTTCAGCGACAAGAAGGTAACGGGCATCAGCAGCGTGGAGATAGAGCTGGAGCCCAGCTACACCATAGACAAGTGGCGCATCTGGGCCAGTGCCCGCTACTATAGCCGCCAGTACATCAATCGTACCAACACGCTCTACTTCAATCCCCGCTGGGAGACCTTCGGTGGCGTGGACTATAACATGAGCCGTGCCGTGTCATTCGGTGTGAGCGTGATCAACTTCCTCAACCAGAAGGGAGCCAGCGCCGGCATTCAGGCTGCCAGCCTTGCCACCGATGCCTCTAAGTTCCAGAACTACCTCACCTCGGGCACCTATATCCGTCCCTTCACGGTGGAGTTCTCTACACGCGTTAGATTTTAAGCACAATGTTCAATGAAAAACAATTTTCAATTCTCAATTTCATTCTCTATCTTTGTGCACATATAAGAGCACAGAGAGATGAAAGTAGTCATAGCCATAGATTCCTTCAAGGGATGCCTGACCTCCGCAGAAGCAGGTGCAGCCGCCGCTGAGGGCGTGCGGAGCGTCTGTCCAGATGCCGATATCCATCAAGTGCTGGTGAGCGATGGGGGCGAGGGGTTTAGGGCTGCTTTCCAAGCTGCCATAGGCGGAGAGGTGATAGAAGTGCCTGTGCTTGACCCGCTGCGACGACCCATCACAGCGCACTACCTGCTCACGCCCGATTCCCTGGCCGTGATAGAGATGGCCGAAGCCAGCGGACTCACCCTGCTGAAGCCCGAGGAGCGAGACCCCCTGAATGCCGATACCTACGGCACGGGGCAGTTGGTGGCCGATGCCGTGAAGCGCGGTGCCCGCCACATCATCGTGGGTCTGGGCGGCAGTGCTACCAGCGATGCCGGTGTGGGCATGATCTACGCCCTGCAAGACGCTTTCGGAACCGATGTCCGTTGGGAAGATATCGAGGTGCTGAAACGTGTGCGTTTCACCATCGCCACCGACGTGAAGAATCCGCTCTTCGGCGAGCAAGGCGCGGCCCATGTGTTCGGTCCCCAGAAAGGTGCCACTCCTGAGATGGTAGAAACGCTCGACCGGCGTGCCAAGGCATTCGCCGAGTACTCCGCCCTCTACTTCGATGCCGACCACTCCTCAGACGAGGGGGCAGGGGCAGCGGGAGGCCTGGGCTATGCCTTCCTGCAATACCTCGGTGCCGACTGCCAGCCTGGCATAGACCTCCTGCTGCAGACCATTGGCTTTGAGGCGCTGACCAGCGATGCCGACCTAGTCATCACGGGTGAGGGCGCAGCCGACCGTCAGACGCTCATGGGCAAGCTCCCCGTGGGCATCCTCCACCATGCAGGCAAAGCGCCCGTCTGCCTCATAGCAGGGCGCATCTCCTGCCGTGAGGCACTGCTCCAAGTAGGCTTCCATGAGGTGGCTTGCATCAATCCTCCAGGCACTCCGTTGGAAGAAGCCATGCGTCCCGAGGTGGCACAGCGGCATATTCAGGAGACCGTGGTCAGAATGCTAACAACCAATTAATCCATACGTATGAAAAAGTTATTTTTACCTTGTTGTGTGCCCTGTTCACCATGAACCTGTGGGCACAAGACTATGAGAAGTCAGAGAATTACGGAAAGAAGATCGCCGTCTTCGGAGGGTCTTTCAGTGAGATCATCGCTTCTAACGTGACCAAGGCCTACTGGGCCGAGAAGCTGCGTCAGGGAGCACCAGGCGCCAAGATCCTCTTCTTCAGCAGTGACAACCTGCATCTGAACACCGCCGGCTACAATCACATCAAGGAGACGCAAGCTCGCTTCATCTCTGCCAACTAAGAGAATCGTGAGAACGCTGCTCCATCCACACCTTGAGGCTCTAGCAACGCCTTGCAGTCAGATATCAGCAGATTCCCACGCCTGTTTTCTTCTTTCGTTCGCAAAAAACACAAACAATATTTCGTATTCGCAAATGAAAGTGCTTACTTTATGAAGTTCTTTATGTTTATCATTCATTGCTTGCTGAATCTTTCTCCTACGAAGCCATTGCCTACGGTATGCTGCACTAAGTCGAAGTGCTTCAGTACGGGCGGGGTGGGAGCCAGGTCGTAATAGTCCATCTGCTCAATGGTCATCTTGAAGTAGGCCATCTTGTCGTAGGCGGAATAGAGGCGTGACAGCACGGCGTTGTGCTCGTAGATCCATTGCTTGGTCTCTTCATCGACCTCAAACACGGCCTTGCCGACGCATCGCACGGAGACTTGGCCGTCTCTGGAGAGTATCTCGATATGGGGATTCGCCTGCAGCTGCTTGTATACTTCCTTGACGGGGGAGGTGGCGAAGTATAGGTCGGTGCCTTCCATCTTCATGATTTGAAACACGCGGATCTTGGGGCGGTCGCCCTCACAGGTAGCGAAGGCCACTTCGACGTGGTCTCTCAGAAACTCTAATGCTTTTTCCATAGCTCTGAATCTTTTTTTTTAGTGATACAATCTGGCTTTATGCGTCAGGCAAAGTTACAAAAATCTGGGACATCACAATGCTTTTTCAACTATATCTTCCCTTCCACTTTGAGTTGATGCTTCAGCTGACGGCCTATCCAGCCGATGTAGGGCATCTTCTTCATGGTGCTTCTGACGGGCTGCACATCGTAGAGCAGCATGAGCAGCAAGACGGCCACTCCGATCAGGCACATGATGCCATACATCTCTTTCACAGCCACTTGCAATACCCCCAGATAGTCGGAGTGCAGACCGCGATTCAGCGTATCGGCTATCTGTCGGCGCAGGCCATAGCTGTAGAGCCCTGAGCAAAGAGACTCTGCCACGCCGTTGCGAATGAAGCCGCTCACGGTGAGGGCCATGAAGAACGTGGGGAACTGGATCAGATCCTTCAGATAGAGCGTCATGGTGGAGAAGAAAATTGCATAGCCGAAGGTGCGCAGGAAAGTAGGCATCCACAGGCGTTCGATGTTCAGCGTTGGCGCTATATAGAAGTACATCAGCACCTGATACATCAGCAGGCAGAAGAAGCCCACGGTGAGTAGGCGGGTGTATTTCTGGTGCAGCGGACGATGCCAGAAGATGGTGAAGGCACAGCCCAGAGTATATCCTAAGAACTCCCAGGCGTAGAGCTGCTGCGTGGTGCTGAACCCCCATTGCAGCACGGCACTGGTGAGGGTGTTCTGCAGCGCATGCGGGGTGGCATTCATCACCTCGGCCACGAAGAACATGCCTAAGATGGGGATGAGACGGCTATGCGGCCACACGCTGGGGTCGATGTAGGGATGGCGGATGCCTACCATGCGCCAGATGGTCACTGCCAACGTGAGAGGCAGGCTGATGAGCACACCGCGCCACACAGGGCTGTCCCACCAGTTGTAGAACTCGCCGTAGGTGAAGAGCCAGATCACCTCCAGCATCACGGCCGACCAGAGGATGCATCCCAGCCAGTCGAGCGACACCAGCGGCAGGGGCTTCATGAAGCGGAACGGGTGAGTGCAGGTATAGATCACCAGCGCTACCAGCAGCATCAGTGCCACCATGAACCAGTGCATGGCCTGCCAAGAACCCAGCCACAGGGTGAGGTTCTGGCACAGCCAGTTGCTGGCTGGCATGGCCCCCAATATAATAATGTAAATAGAGGGCAGAAACACCCCGAAATCCTGCTTTGGCGATATCCAAAGACGGATGTTAGAGAAGCACTCGAAGGTGCCGCAGAGCTTGAAGAATCCGGCGATGTAGGAGATCAGGCAGAGGGCAGGCAGCCATGTCACATACAGGCAGAGGATGTTGCACACCGCGATGACGATGGCGGCATTGATGAGCAGCTGCCTATTGGTGAAGCGCAACTTGTAGCGGAAGAGGAACGGGAAGGGCATGTTCACGCCCACCACACCGAACATGGCCACTATCTGAATGTCTTCACGCATCAGGGAGGTGGCTCCCATCATGTGCTGCAGGTTGGCAAAGTAGACGCCGCCCGAGAGTTGAAAGAAAAACGCGAAGCACAGGTAGATCCAAGGCCGGATGCGCTCTGGCACCCAGTCGTTGAACATCGGCATGGCGAATTTCTGATTATTCCAGTCAGCCATCAGTACTTCACTTCACATTCCACATTCAGACCAGCCAGAAGGCGCTTCACGTCTTCGGCCTTATTCTCGCTGCTCAGCAAGATGCGCACTGGCACACGCTGCTCCACCTTCACGAAGTTGCCCGTGGCATTGTCCACAGGGATGGCGGAGAAGGCCGATCCTGTGCCTCCGGAGATGGCTTCCACCTCACCGCGGTAGGTGATGCCTGGAATGGCATCGGCGGTGAACTCCACGGTCTGGCCCACGGCGATGTGCTTCATCTGCGTTTCACGATAGTTGGCTACTACCCAGACCTGCTCATCGTCAACGATGCGTGCCAGCTCCTGACCGGGCTGCACCAGCTGCCCCTCGTGGATGTCCTTGCGGCTCATCACACCGTCGCAGGTAGCCAGAATCACGGTATAGGAGAGGTTCAGACGTGCCAAATTCACTTGTGCTTCGGCCACATCGGTGCCACGCTGTGTCTGTGACAGGCGCTGTGCCTGCTCCGTCTGTACCAGGGCGGTAGATTGGCGCTGACTGCTGGCCTGCTCATAGCGTGCCTTGGCTGCTTCGTAGCGGGTGCGGGCATTGTCGTACTGCTGCTGAGTCACCGCCTCACGCTGCAGCAGGGCTGCATAGCGCTCAAAGTCGGCCTTAGCATTCTCCATGTTCACCCGTGCTTCCTCGATGCCGGCAGCGGCCACGCGCACATTGCTGGCGGTGGTATTCATGCCTGCGCTGATGGCCGACGAACCAGAGCGAGAACCTTCCAGATTGGCCTCTGCCTGAGCCAGTTGCAAGCGGTACTCCGCATCCTCTATGATGACCAGGGTATCACCCTTCTTCACCTGACTGTAGTCTTCGAAGCGGATCTCCTTGATGAATCCGCCCACGCGGGCATTGATAGGCGTGATGTGTCGCCACACCTGTGCATCGTCTGTGTATTCCACCCGACCAAAATGTATGAAACGGCTGCATGCCAGGCAGATGCCTATCAGAAGCAGGCAGATCACTATGCCGTTGTATATTCTCTTAATTTGTTTCTTGCTGTTCATTTTTTTAATTATGAATTATGAATTATAAAGTTCCACTCACGTATTTCATCTGGTAGTAGGCATAGACGATGCCGATGAGGGCATTCACCTCCTGAAGTTCGGCTTGCAGCTTGATGTTGGAGGCATCTATCATGTCGGTGATGAGGGCGAGCTGTGACAGGTAGCGATCATTCACCACCTTGTAGTTCTGGCTGGCCAGTTCCACACTCTTGCGCTGCGTATCCAGCTCAGCATAAGCCTGCTCGTAGAGCGTGTAGGCCTGTTGCACGGCATTGTTCACTTGCTCTGCGGCCACGGCATGCGCCTCCGTGCTCCGACGGGTGGCTATGCGTGCTTGGTGCAACTTCTTGTTACCCTTAAAGAGGCTGCTGATGGGGTATTGCACACCCACACCCACATACCAGTAGTTCACATTAATATCTTTAGGAGGAATGTCATAGGTGAACGGGCCGTTCAGGTGGTCGGCAGCTACGAGCGCCACTTTCGGGAGCAGCTCGCTCTTGGCCAGTTTCAGCTCCTGATCGGCCATGAGCTTACCGATGGCGGCTTGCTTCAGGGCAGGAGAGGAGCTGAGGGCTTCTGTCTGCCAGGCCTCCTCGCCGCTGTGGCCGAAGGTGGCCTGCGTAAGGGTAGTGTCTGGCACTATCTCCACATCCTGCAGGCCGAGCGTGTTGCAGAGCTGGTGGTTCAAGATGGAGCGCTGGTCTTGCGCTTTGCGGAGAGCCAGACGCAGATTCTCCAACTGCAGCTCATAGCGCGTCACGTCATTGCGCAGGGCCATGCCTTCGCTGTGCTTCGCCAGGATGTCTTCTATCAGGCGGAGGGTCAGCTTGATGTTCTGCTCATAGACCTGCTGCTGGTTGAAGAGTCGGTAGAGGTCTAGGTATTGCCCCAATGCCAAGAAACGCTGCTGCTGGCGCGTCTGCTGCTCAGAGGTCTGCGCTGCCTCCTGCTGCAGCTCCGCCATGCGGATGCCCGCATTGATGGCGCCGCCGGCATACACCACCTGCTGCGCTTCCAGCGCAAACGAATTCCCCAGATGGGGAGCACTATAGCCATGCGCCTCAGAAAAGTCACGGTCGGTAATGAGCACATTGCCGTTGTAACTGAGTGATAGACTGGTGTTGATGTCAGGCAAGCGTTGACTTTTTGCCGCATCCAATCCCTTACTTGCAAATTCTACGCTTGTCTTCTGTGTCTGAAGAGTCTTGCTGTTGCTTTCTACAAAATCGAACAGTTGATCCACTGTCAAGGTGCGCCTCTCTTGGGACTTCATCGGCATCACGCTGATTACGACCATCAGAAGCGCCAAACTCCTTCTTCTCATCATGTCAAATAGCGATCTCTGTATGAAATCGACGTGCAAAATTACTTCAAATTATCGAGATGGCAATGCTATGTATAACATTTATTAACAGTTGGCATCACAGCGTCATGCGTCACAGCAGTCAATCATCTCGGACTGGGAGTGGTGGTAGGCACTTCGGGCATCAGCCTGGAGGTGGCTACGCCCATTGCGCCACTTCGTGCTGAAAGGCGGTGTCAACTTGATAAACAAGGGACATTGTCATACCGATCTTGGTGAGAGAATGCTGGGTGTGGAGAAGATAGGAAAAATCTTCAAAGAATCATCAGAAAATAGACTTCAGCCAAGTCTCCAGCTCCAGCATCATCTGGGCGTGGTAGGGGAAGCTATCATAGATGCCGAAGCCATGCTCGCCTACGGGATAGACATGCATCACGGCTGGAACGCCTTTCTCACAGAGGGCTGCATAGTAGCGGGCGCTGTTGAGCGGAGGCACGGTGGTATCATCGGCAGTGAGCACGATGAAGGCCTTCGGTGTCTTCTCGGTCACCTGCAGCTCGTTGCTGTAGAGGCGCACCAGTTCGGCAGAAGGCTCCTTGCCCAGCAGGCTTTCACGGGAGCCCTGGTGGGTGAACGAGGCATCCATCGTAATCACCGGATAGAACAGGATCTGGAAGGTAGGGCGCACATCGTCGGCAGCATGGGTGGCTACGGTGCTGGCCAAGTGGCCGCCCGCAGAAGACCCCATCACACCTATCTGTTCTGGATCAATGTTCAGTTCCTTGGCATGGGCCTTGAGGTAGCGGATGCAGGCATAGACATCGCTGGCAGGCACCAGGTGATTGCCGTGAGGCATGCGGTAGTTCAGCAGCACGGTGGCGATGCCTTGACGCTCGAAGAAATTGCGCCAAGCATAGCCTTCATGGTAGATGGCAGTCATCATGTAGCCACCGCCCGGGCAGACCACCACCACAGGCACGGGCTTGTCGCTCTTAGGCACGAAGATCTCGCACTTAGGAGCAGACTCAATGGCATTGGCTGGCAGGTTGTTGTAATCTACGCCGTTCTGGGGCAGGGAACCGTCGCTCCACAGATCAATCTGTGTGCCACCAAGGTTTCCCAACATCTGTCCGATGAAACGCTCTTCCATCTGTTTGGCTATCTGGGCATGGGCTCCAGCAGCCAGAAAGGTCATAAGGACCAACGAAAAAATACTCTTTCTCATAGTGGTATGTAAATTTATATTTGTGCGAATTTAACCAGAATATTTGGGATAAGCAAAATTATCTCTATTTTTGCAGTGTAAGACAACGAATTATGGGTATAGGATTCATCATATTCACGGCGGTGGTGCCGGCGCTGGTGCTGCTCTTCTACATCTGGAAGAAGGATAAGTACAACCAGGAACCGCCCATGCAGCTGATCAGGGCGTTTCTCTACGGCGTGTGTGCCACATGGGTGTCGCTGGGCATCTCTATGCCGCTGCGCTCCATGGGCTTCTTTGCCGATGCGCCTGCCACTTGGCTGGATGAGATCAGGGTGGCGCTCTTCGGTGCCGGTCTGCCCGAGGAAACGGCTAAGTTGCTGATGCTTTGGCTGGTAGTGCGGCGCAACAAGTACTTCGACGAGCGGATGGACGGTGTGGTGTATGCTGCGGCGGTGTCATTGGGCTTCGCCGCGCTGGAGAATGTGATGTATGTCACTTCCAACCTGGATCATTTCTTCTACGTGAGCATTTCAAGGGCGCTGCTGGCCATTCCGGGGCACTTCTTCTTCGGGGTGCTGATGGGGTATTATTATTCGCTGGCGCACTTTGAGGGTGGGGAGAACAAACGGCTCTACCAAGTGCTCACCTTAGCGGCTCCCGTGGCGGCGCATACGGCCTTCGATGCTGTCTTGATGGTGATGGAGGTGGCTCCTGCGCTGAGCTATGTCCTCTTCGCCGTCTTCTTCCTTCTAGTGCATCTGCTCTACAAGCGCAGCAGCAGACACATTGCCGATTTGCTGGCTCGGGATGAGTGGCAGAAAGGGCGAGAAGTGTTTAGAGTGTAGGGTGTGAGCGTCACAGCGTCACACGTCACAGCGATTTTAGGAAGTGGTCTGCTTCCTGAAGCGTTTCCATTTTTCCGATATCAAACCAATAGCGGTCGGGATTGATGGGGCTGGCCATGAGGCGAGCTTTGCGGCAGACGGAGAGGTAGAAGGGGATAATGGAGAACTTGCCGCTCCAGCCATCCTCACGCATGAAGCGGAGCAGGGTGGGTGAAATGACGTGGACGCCACCGAAGGCCCAGGATTCATGCAGGGTGGGGTCATAGCAGAATCCCTCGGGCTTCTGCTCGCCAGACTTCTTGTTGATCCATCCACAGAGCGTGTTGGCGTGGTCGAAAATCAGGTAGCGGGAGGTGTCGCGATGGTCTACCAGCAAGGTGGCATCTGCCTGAGAATCAATATGTTGCTGGTAGAGCTGACGCAGATCTACGTTGGTCAGAATATCAGAATTGTGCACCAAGAACGGCTCGCCGTCGTCCAGAAGATCGGCAGCCTTGAGGATGCCGCCACCCGTCTCCAGCACTTCGCCTCGCTCATCGCTGATGCCGATATTCACCCCGAAATTGTCGTGCGCATTCAGGAAGTTGATGATTTGCTCACCAAGGTAGTGGATATTGATGACTATATCCGTGAATCCCTGAGCCTTCAGGTTCAGGATCACATGCTCCAGCATCGGCTTTCCGCCGACTTCCACCAGTGCCTTTGGCAAGGTGTCTGTGAGGGGCTTAAGTCGGGTGCCGAGCCCTGCGGCAAATATCAGTGCTTTCATGTTTTGAAATTATGAATTATGAATTATTTTGCGCATACTAAAACACAACGAACTATCTGTTTATTACACTATTGTTATTCATAATTCATAATTCATAATTTATAATTCATAATTCTTTTCAGTTGTTGCTGTATGTTCTGCTCCCGATGAATGAGGTTCACCTCCACGCCGAATTTCTTGTTCAGGCGCTCAGCCACATGCTGGGCGGCATAGACGGAGCGGTGCTGACCGCCCGTGCAGCCGAAGCAGATGGAGAGGTTGGTGAATCCACGCTCCATGTAGCGCTTCACGCTGGCATCGGTCAGCGCATAGACATGATCCAAGAAGGTGAGAATCTCGCCGTCTTCCTCGAGGAACTTGATGACCGGCTCATCCAGTCCGATAAACGGCTTGTAGCGGTCGTACTTGCCCGGATTGTTGATGGCGCGGCAGTCGAACACGAAGCCACCGCCATTGCCCGTAGGATCATCAGGGATGCCCTTCTTGTAGGCAAAGCTCATCACCCTCACCGTGAGGTGTTTCTCCGTCTCGGTGAACTGCTTCAGCCGGGTGAGCTCCGTGAGAATCTGGCAGAGGTAAGGATACTCCGTGAACGGCTGCTTCAGCAGTCGGCGCAGGTTCTCCACAGCGAAGGGCACGCTCTGCATGAAGTGCGGCTTCTTCTCGAAGTAGCCGCGGAAGCCATAGGCACCCAGCACCTGCAGCGTGCGGAACAGCACGAAGTGGCGCAGTTGGGTGTGGAATTCAGCCTCGTCGATAGGTTGGTATTTTCGCAAACCGTTCAGATACTCGCTGAGCAGTTCTGCCCTCAGACTCTCGGGATAGTTGGCCTTCGCCTGCCAGAGGAAGGAAGCCACATCGTAGTAGAATGGGCCTTTTCGGCCACCCTGGAAGTCGATCAGCCAAGGCTCTCCGTCCTTGATCATCACATTGCGACTCTGGAAGTCGCGGTACATGAAAGTGCCAGAAGCGCTGCGCATCAGCACGGCAGCCATCTTCTCGAAATCATCCTCCAGTCGGTCCTCCTGAAAGACCAGTCCGGTGGCTTTCAAGAAGCAGTATTTGAAGTAGTTAAGGTCCCAGAGGATGCTGCGATGATTGAA
Organism: uncultured Prevotellaceae bacterium; assembly: GCA_937891085.1. GTDB lineage: Bacteria > Bacteroidota > Bacteroidia > Bacteroidales > Bacteroidaceae > Bacteroides. Next base: position 17,237 of record CALAEY010000002.1, read on the forward strand.
CTCAGCCTGCGGGTAGCACACGCTGAAATCCATGCCGTCGGCACCGAGGAACTGCACGTCGGGCAGCAGGCGGATGGTCTTCTTCAGCAAGGTCTTCTCCTCCTCGCTGAACACATGCGTCAGTCGGCCTTTCTCAATGGCCTTGAAGAGTAGGGTGTCGCCTAGATCTTCCTGCAGATAGCACATGCCATCGGCGCTCTGAGCCACCACCTGAGGCACAGGCAGCCCCTTGCTCTTGAAGTGGCGCGCCATGTAGAGGAACGCCTTGTTCTCAGCCTCCGACTCGCCGCAGACACCTATCAGCGTAGGGTCGCCGTGCAGGCGGTAATACCTTCGGTCGGATCCAGAAGCAGGCATCTCATCCACCTGCTCAGGCTCGTGGCCGATATAAGATTTGTACAGTTCTTTTAGTTTCTCGAACATCTTAATAAAAATCAAATATTCAAATATTCAAAAATGCAAACATGGAAACTTTGCATTCTTGCATTTTTGCATGGCAGCAGATTGTCTGCTGCTAGAAGTTGCTTCCCTCGAACAACGTACCGCTGTTGGTGTTGTTGTTGTGCTTGCCACCGGCATTGAAGCTGTAGCTCAGTGAAACCAGGATGTTAGGATACTTCGGGCGTACCCAAGTCTCTGAGCGCAGGGTCTCGTTCATGCGGCGGTTATAGTAGCGCGCGGTGTGGAAAATATCGTTGGCCACAGCCGTGAGAGAAAGCTTGCCCTTGGCAAAGGTCTGACGATAGGCCAGATTGAAGTACACATAGCCGTGCTCCTTGCCCTGCGTCAGACTCTTAGGGCCGATCCAATGGCCATCAAGCTGCAACTTGCTGTTGGCACCGAAGGAGAGGGCGTTGATCCAACCCAGTTGGAAAGTGAAGCCCTCGGCATCAGTGGTGCCAGGATACTTAGCATCGAAGTCGTACTGATAGACGCTGCCGTTGAGGGTAGTGGTGTACCAATCGTTGGCTTTCACTACACCGCTGAACTCGAAGCCACGCTCGTCCTGATTACCGGCATTCACGTTGCGATCCAGAGTCACACCGGGCTCGTAAGCCTCACGCACCCAGTCCACTACATCAGAGCGGTAGCGATAGAAAGCCGTAGCGGCAATGCTGTGTCCGTTCTCGAAGGAATTGCGGTAGCTCAGCTCCACGCTGTGGATGAACTCCGGCTTGATGTCGGTGCTACCTATCTTGCGGGTGTAGTAGTCCTCATAGGTGATGTAAGGCTCTGTCTGCCAGATACCTGGGCGGTTGGTACGGCGAGAGTATCCCAGCGTGTAGATGCCTTTTTCCTCCATATTATAAGAAAGGTGGGCAGAAGGGAACCAGTCCAGTCTCTTCTTGTCAAGGCTGCCGCCAGGGACGGTGATGTCCACATAGTCGATGATGCGCTCGGCACGCAGGCCGGCATCAAACTCGAAGGCACCGAACTTATCGTTCAGCATGGCGTAGAGCGCATGCGTCTGACGGCGGTAGTAGAACGGTGCATGCTGGTCGTCGGCCCAAATGAACTGCTGCTCCCCGCGATCCCAGTACTTGATGTTATACTCGCCGTGCTCGCTGTAGGTGATGTATTGGTAGCCCGACTCGAACTTGCCCGTTGAGCTGTAGTTGTTCACCCAAGTCAGGGAGCCGTCGCAGTCCCAGTGGTGCTCTTCCTCGTAGCCGCGCGTACCCTCGTAACGGGCACCCGTGCGGTCGAACATATTACTCTCGGTATATTCGCGTGAGTACCAGTCGTAGCGGAAGCGGTTCACGGTATGAATGCTATTGCGATCATTGATTTTCCAGTTGTATGTCAGCGTCGCCTGGAAGAGGTTCTTCTTCAGCTGATAGATGTCGTGGCTGGTGTAGCTGTTGTTGTTTATCACCTCGTCTTTGAAGAGGCGCAGCTCGTCATACTGCATATCACCGCCACGCGTATTGCGCGTCTGACCGCTCTGGAAGTCGAGTGACACATCGTGATGCTTGCCGTCGTTGAAGTTCCAACCCGCCTTACCGATGTAGGAGCGATTGCTGGAGAAGCGCTCGCCGTCCGACTCTGAAGTGGTGGTGTAATCATCCACGATGGTCTTTTTCTTCTGTTGGAAATCACTCTTACCCTTGATGGTGGTAGCCGTCTCACCTATATAAAAGGTGTGCTTGCCCGTGCGATAGCTCAGCTGCGTATCCAGCGTCCAAGTGCCCAAGGTGCTACCAGAGGCATTCACCATGCCGCTCCATCCGCTGGCCGTGCTGCGCTTGGTGGTAATATTGATGATACCCACATCACCTTCGGCACGATAACGTGCTGATGGAGTGGTGATTAGCTCAATATCTTCAATCGTTGCTGCAGGTATCTGCTGCAGGGCCTGAGTGCCAGAGAGCGGACTCAGTTTGCCGTCCACATACACCAGGAAGTTGCTGCTTCCGCGGAAGGTCATGCCCCCATCGGCATCCACCTGAACAGAAGGCGTGTTGGCCAGAATGTCCACCGCCGTGCCGCCCTGAGCTGTCACCGATGCAGAGCCGCTGATGCGCTGGCGGTCAAGCCTATACACTATCTGATTCCTTTCGCCCACCACGGTCACCTCGCTCAGTCCGGTGGCCAGCACTTGCAGGCGGATGGTGCCGAGGTCGATGGTCTGTCCATCGGTCAGCGTCAGTTTATCACTCACATAAGGGTCGTAACCCATTAGGCGCACCAGCACCAACACATCGCCCGCAGGCACATTATTCACGGTGAAGCTGCCATTGTTCACCATGCTGGTTGCCACCACTTTGTCATTCAGGTCTGTCACTATCACGTCGGCATAGTCTATGGCATCGCCCGTCTGGGCATCCACCACCTTGCCTTTGATCACAGATGCTGCCATCAGTGCATACTGCATGGAGAGCATCAGAGTGAAAAGTATAAATCTACGCATTGGCTTATTGTATTAGCTTTACATTAACAAATTGTGCAAATATACATAGAATATTTCAGAAAGATTGGTGATATGTCAAAAAATCCTTACCTTAGCGCAAAATCCAAGAACAATAAAGAGTTTAATACTATGAAAAGTTTCAACTACTATGCTCCCACCCAGGTGGTGTTCGGAGCAGATGCTGAGGAACAGATTCCGCAGCTGGTGAAGTACTATGGCGGCACCAAGGTGCTGATACATTATGGTGGCAAGAGTGCCGAGCGCTCCGGCCTGCTATATGAGATAGAGCAGCGACTGTCTGAGGCTGGTATCCAGCACCTTACGTTGGGTGGCGTGGTGCCAAATCCACGACTCTCCAAGGCTCAGGAGGGCATCGACCTCTGTCGCAAAGAAGGCATAGACTTCATTCTGGCCGTGGGCGGAGGCAGCGTGATAGACTCCTCTAAATGTATAGCACTGGGTGTGCCTTACGAGGGCGATGTGTGGGACTTCTATGCTGGAAAGGCCGAGGCGAAGGCCTGTCTGCCATTGGCAGCTGTGCTTACCATCCCTGCTGCGGGCAGCGAGATGAGCGGCGGCAGCGTGATCACCAAGGACGAAGGCGATCTGAAATGGTCGTATGATAACAACCTGTGCCGCTGCAAGTTTGCCATCATGAACCCTGTGCGCACCTATACACTTCCACCTTATCAGACAGCCTGCGGTGTGACCGACATCATGATGCACACCATGGAGCGCTACTTCTCTCAGGAGGAGATGGGCATCACCGATGCCATCGCCATTGCCTTGCTGCGTGCCGTGCATGAATATGGCCCACTGGTGTTGGCGCAGCCGGAAGACTACTATCTGCGCAGCCAGATCATGTGGGCGGGAAGCCTGGCACACAACGACTTAACGGGCTGTGGTACCATAGGCGACTGGGGCACTCACAATATGGAGCATGAGCTCAGTGCCCTCTATGGCGTGGCACACGGTGCCGGACTGGCAGCCCTCTGGTGCCACTGGGCAACCTATGTGCTCGATGCCGGACCAGCTCGCTTTGCCCGCTTCGCCCGTGAGGTGCTGGATGTCACGGTGAAGGATCCTGTGTTGGCAGCCAAAGAGGGCATCCGCCGCATGCGCGAGTTCTATCACAGCATCGGCATGCCTGCCAGCATTCCAGAGTTGATAGGGCGCAAGGCCACTAATGACGAACTGCTGCTGATGGCAGAAAAATGCTCCCGCGGCCGCACCATCACCAACGGCAACTTCAAGAAACTGGCCTATGAAGATGTGCTGAAAATCTATACAGCAGCTAATGAATAAAGAAGAAGAGGGTGTGTCATTTTGACACACCCTCTTAGTTTATTTAAGTTCTGGATTACAGAGAATCGCCGAAATCCTGACGGAACTTCTTGGCGAGCTCTTCCTGCCAGTAGCCGATCTCCTTCATGCGGCCGAAGAAGAAGCGAAGCACCTTAGGCTCTTGTGTCCACTGCAGACCACCGATGAGCTTGCGATTGTCCCAAACCCACTTCACACGGTCGGCACAATACTTGATCTGGCTCAGTGTGAACACACGGCGAGGAACGGCCAGACGCTGGAGCTCCAGCTCTGCATAGCGCTCACTGCCATCAGGCTCACGCTGCTCAGACACCGTACCACGCTCCATACCACGGATACCACCAGCGATATAGACAGCGGCACCAACGGCAGCAGCAGGATACTGATTGTGAGGCATTTCTGGAACGAACTCAGAGCAGTTGAGGTGAACACCCAAACCACCTGCAGGCTTGATCACTGGCACACCATAGTCATCGAGCTCCTTAGCCAAGTAGGCGATGAACTCAGGACCTTGGTTGATGTATTCCATATCGAGTGACTCGAGCAAACCCTGTGCAGCAGCCTCGATAGAGCGCACTTCCATACCGCCATAGGTGAGGAAGCCCTCGAACAGAGGCACAAACTCCATCATCATATCGGTCCACTTCTTGTCGCTGCTGAGGATGAAACCACCACGGCTGAAGCCCAACTTGCGGGCAGAGAAGTAGATGATGTCGAAGCGGCTGGCCAGCAGGCGGTAAATCTCCTTGGTCTCCATATACTTACAGCGAGGCTCACGCATCTTCATGAAATAGACATTGTCTTGCAGCAGAGAAGCATCAAGCACACTCACCACACCCTTCTCATGGCAGATGTCGCACACAGCCATCATGTTCTCAAGGCTCACTGGCTGGCCGCCAATCAGGTTGGTGCCAGACTCTACACGCACGAAGGCCACCTTCTCAGGCGTATAGTCGTCGATAGCCTTGCGCAGAGCCTCCAAGTCGAAGTCGCCCTTGAATGGGTCATCGCTCTGAGGAATAAGGCCTTTCTTGTCGACCAACTCAACAACCTCGCCACCCAGACGAGTGATGTGGGCCTTGGTGGTGGTGAAGTGGAAGTTCATCAGAGTCACCATGCCTGGTTTTACGAAAGCCTCTGCCAAAATGTTCTCAGCAGCACGTCCTTGGTGAGCAGGGAGCACGTTGGTCACACCAAATACCTCATCGATAGCGGCCTTGGCACGATTCCAAGTTTCAGAGCCAGCATAAGAGTCGTCGGCCACCTGCATGGCTGCCACCTGCTTGTCTGACATACCATTCACACCAGAGTCGGTGATCATGTCCATATAGATATCCTTGTTCTGAAGCAAGAAGGTGTTGTTTCCGGCTTCCTGAATGGCGCGGAGGCGTTCCTCCACAGGGAGAAGTGTCAGCTTCTGCACCACGCGTACCTTATGCATCTCCAAAGGTACTTGGTTTTCTGGGCGATAAAATTTAACTGCCATATTAAAATTACGTTTATAGATTTGTATTACTCTCGTTTTTTGTAAATCGGTTGCAAATGTAATATTATGAAAACGAAATTCCTATTTTAATTTCACTTTTTTGTAAAAATATGGAAATATTGTGTACTTTTGTCTATCATAATACATAAATATACAGATATGATGAACAGAAAACTATTCTTAGCCATGCTGCTGGCAGGGTCTGCCGCCATGGCGAGTGCTGACGAGGCACGACTATTACGCTTTCCTGCAACGAACGGCAATCAGGTGGTGTTCACCTATGCGGGCGACCTCTACACGGTGTCTATCAATGGCGGCGAGGCGAAGCGACTGACCTCACATGTGGGTTATGAGATGTTTGCGAAGTTCTCTCCAGATGGGCAGAGCATTGCCTTCACTGGTGAGTATGACGGAAACAGGGAGGTGTATCTCATGCCAGCAAATGGAGGCGAACCTAAAAGACTGACCTACACCTCCACCAACTCTCGTGACGACCTGGGCGACCGTATGGGACCAAACAATATCGTGATGGCTTGGACCAACGACGGCAAGCAGGTGGTGTATAGAAACCGCATCGGAGATGGTTTTGAGGGACAGCTGTGGACCATCGGCAAGGATGGCGGCATGTCTGAGCAGATTCCTCTGCCAGAAGGCGGATGGGTGAGCTTCTCTCCAGACGGCAAGCAGATGGCATACAACCGTGTGATGCGTGAATTCCGCACTTGGAAATACTATCGTGGCGGTATGGCCGATGACATCTGGATCTACGATCCTCAGCAGAAGACGGTGGTGAATGTGACAGATAATATAGGACAGGACATCATGCCTATGTGGATTGGCGATGAGATCTTCTTCATCTCCGACCGTGACATGACTATGAATATCTTCGCCTATAACACGAAGACCAAGCAGACAGCGAAGGTGACAAACTATACCGACTTCGATGTGAAGTTCCCAAGCAGCAATGGTAAGCTCATCGTCTATGAGAATGCCGGCTATCTGTATAAGTTGGACCCTGCCACCCGCCAGAGCACGAAGATCAGCATCACGCTGGCTTCAGATAATATTTACGGACGTGCAGAGCAGCGCAATGTGAGCAATCGCATCTCCAGCATCAGCGTGACGGACGATGGTAACCGTCTGGCTATCACTGCCCGAGGCGATGTGTTCGATGTGCCTGCTTCTCAAGGAGTGGTGAAGAACATCACCCGCACCCCAGGGGCCAACGAGCGCGGAGCCGTTTGGAGTCCAGACGGTAAGTACATCGCCTATATCAGCGATCGTACAGGTGAGACGGAAGTCTATCTGCAGCCTGCAGATGGCAGCAATGTGATTCAGCTGACTAAGAATACGGATACTTATATCCGCAGTTTGTTCTGGACGCCAGACAGCAAGAAACTGCTCTACACGGATCGCAAGAATCGCCTCATGGCCATAGATGTAGCTGCCAAGAGCCAGAAGATGCTGATGCAGAACCCTGAGCAGGAGTTCCGTGGCATAGAGTTCTCTGCCGATAGCAAGTGGATCACCTACACCAAGCCTGCCAGCAATGACATGAGCGTGGTCTATGTCTATAACCTGGATAGTGGCAAGGAATATCCAGTAACGGAGAAGTGGTACAGCTCATCATCTCCTACATTCAGTACGGATGGTAAGTACATCATTTTCACCTCAAACCGCGACCTCAATCCTACCTATAGCAGTGTGGAGTGGGACTATGCCTATACGAACATGGGAGCCGTTTATTTGGCTACTTTGGCTGCTGACACCCCTTCACCATTGCTTCCTAAGGATGATGTGGTAGGTGCTTCGGATAATAAGCCTGCAGCCCGTCCAGATGCTGATGCGGCTAAGAGTGAGGCTCCTGCGGCTATGAAGATAGATCCAGACGGCATCTATAGTCGTATCATCAAGCTGCCTATCCACGTGAATGGCTATGGCGGTGGTTTCTTCTCAGATGGCAAGAAGCTCTATTATAGTAGTGGTCAGGGCACTCGCGTGTTTGATTTCGCTACGCAGGAGGACAAGGATGTGCTGCAGGGTGGTCGCATTCAGTATCGCCCAGGTGCTAAGAAGGCTGTGGTGAATCAGCGTGGTAAGGTCTATGTGGTGAACTTCCCTGCTGATCGCGTGAGTCTGGATAAGGCTGTGAATACAGACAATCTGGTGGCAACGGTGGACTTCAGTGAGGAGTGGCCTCAGATCTACGATGAGGTTTGGCGTGCCTTCCGTGATGGCTACTATCTGGAGAATATGCACGGACGTGATTGGAAAGCCCTGAAGGAGAAGTATGCCGTACTGCTGCCTTACGTGAAGACACGTCTGGATTTGAACTATGTGATTGGCGAGCTTATTAGTGAATTGGCCAGTGGTCATGCTTATGTGAGCACAGGTGAGAAGCCAGAGGCAGAGCGCATCGACATGGGTCTGCTGGGTGCTGAGATCAGTCGTGACAGAAGTGGTTTCTATCGCATCGACAAGATTATGGAAGGTGCTCCTTACAGCGAGAGCCTGCGTTCTCCGCTTACAGAGCCTGGCATTGGCGTGAAGGAAGGTGAGTTTATAACGGCTATCGATGGCATTCCAACCAACACTGTGGACAATATCTATAAGTTGCTGGTGGGCAAGGCCAATGTACTGACGGAACTGACCGTGAACAGCAATGCAGCTGCAGGTGGTCGTAAGGTGGTGATTAAGCCAATTGCTAATGAGTATCCATTAGTTCACTATGCTTGGGTGCAGAACAATATCCGCAAGGTAGAGGAGGCTACCAATGGTCGTGTGGGCTATATCTACATCCCAGACATGAGTGCCGAAGGTCTGAATGAGTTCGCACGCTACTACTATCCACAGTTGGATAAGGAAGCCCTCATCATCGACGATCGCGCCAATGGTGGTGGTAATGTATCTCCGATGATCATCGAGCGTCTGCTGCGTCAGCCATATCGTATGACCATGAGCCGTACTTCTACCCGCACAGAAACCGTGCCAGATGGTACGCAGGTAGGTCCGAAGGTACTCCTTATTAATAAATATAGTGCATCGGATGGCGACCTCTTCCCATGGAGCTTCAAGGCTAATAACCTAGGTACTGTGATTGGTACTCGCACTTGGGGTGGTATCGTAGGTATTAGTGGCTCACTGCCTTATCTGGATAATACAGACGTGCGTGTGCCATTCTTCACCAACTACGACTATAAGACTGGTCAGTGGATTGTGGAGAATCATGGTGTTGATCCAGATATCTTGATCGACAACGACCCAATCAAGGAGTTCAATGGTGAGGATGAACAGCTCAACAAGGCTATCGAGGTAGCTCTGGAGCAGATCAAGACCCGTCAGGCTCCTCCAAAGGTTCCCGCTCCAAGAACCTTCCCAGACTTGGGCTTGCCACAGATTAAGTGACGTTAAACATTAAACGTTATACATTTAAGGCTGCGCTGTCTTTCGACTGGCGCAGCCTTTTTAGTTCCGCAGGTTTAATGTTTAACGTTTAATGTTTAATTGAGTGCATACGTGATCGTCGTCACCACACGAAGCTTCTTGATATAAGGGGTGTTCATGTCACGATCCTCGATGGAGAACTGTCCCTGAGTGGCGCTGACGATAGGACCGAGCTTGCTGTTACTGCTCTCAGCGAACTGATTGGCAGTGACTTGGGCATTCTTGATGGCCTCTTCCATCATCGTGCTCTTAGCCTCTTGGAAAGCTGTGAACTCGTAGGAAGTGTGTGGAGTGTCATAGCCGCCATCTACGATGGCAATGCCGTCCTTCAGCAATTCGCCTTGACGATCCATGATGGTGCGCACCAGATCTACCTTATTAGAAGTCACCGTGATCACAGTGGTGATGTTGTAGCGATAGCGGTTGTCGTAGTTGCCATAGCGCTCTGCAGTGAGGTCCACCACCTGTGGGGCGTTGATGCTGATTTCATTCTCGCTGATACCGTTGCTTGTCAAGAACTCCTTGACGGTGTTGTTGATAGCCTTGATGCGGTTGTACAGGGTAGGAAGGTCGTTTCCCACTTCCTTCAGCACGATAGGCCAAGTCACCTTATCGGCAGGCATCTCAACCTCTGCCAATCCCTTTACAGTGACACGGCGGTCTTTGTTGGTGAAATTGTCCATGCCCCCTTTGATGCACAGACCCAAGAGAATAAGGCCAACAGCTAAGATGACAGCCTCGATAATTTTGTTCTTCTTTTCCATAGTTTTCTACTTTAATTGTTTGTTATTAGAATGCAAAGGCAGCAATTATACTGCTCATAGTTGCATCAGTTTTTAAACTATTTTTACCGCTTAGGGCCGAAGGTGAAGGTGTCTTGTACACGCCCTGTCAGCAGATTGTGTATGGTGATGTGCAGCTTTTCACCTTTGACCTCACCTTCAATGACAGTTGGGAATTTCTCTGGACGTTCGCGCCTGTTCTCTCCGCTGCCTGTAAATCCCATCTCTGGACCGCCTCCCACGATCTGTGCCCAAGGTCTGTCAGCTGTTGGGGCATCATAGCGATACTGATGCTGATGCGCTGTGATGATGACTTGGCAACCTGCTTCTGAGAGCAAAGGTGTCCACAGTTGTGCGCAAGTGCGCTGCCACATGGCAAAGTCGGTAGTGTATTGCGGATCTTTGTCGGCTGGAGCCACATCGCCTGGATTCATGCGTGGGTCTGGATCGAAAAGCGGAATGTGGCAGAAAGCTACCAAGAATGGCGCACTGGCTATCTCTGGCTGTTTCAACGCATCACGCAGCCATAAGGCTTCAGCCTCGCGATATGGTCCGCTCGTGAAAAGGTCGGCAAAGATAGGATTTGTATCCAATTTATCCTCTGCCGTATCCAGTCCTATCATGGCCACATCACCCATACGGATGGCAAAGTTGCGCCCCAAATCCCAATCGCGTGATGGGCGTTCCTCTGGCTGCCTATACATCCAGATCTTCTCCAGATGGCGATTGGCCATACCTCGAGAGTCATGGTTGCCAGGGCAGAATAGGTAAGGGATATTGGCCGCATAGTCGGCACGCTCTATCTGTGGCTTGAGGAAGATACGTGTCTGAGCCTCAATGGTTTCCTCCACATTGCTTGCATCACCGTTCCAGATCACACAACTTGGTGCCAGCTCCTCAATTTTCTCCACTGCTCTGCGGATAGGTTCCCACTGCACATGCGTATCATTGATGACGCAGAAGTGAGCCTTGGCGCTTGCTCCAGCAGTAGTGAAGTGATAGACGTGCTCGTCTGTCTCTGTATCCAGCACCTTCATATCATAGCCCCCTCCGTAGTGAATGCGGTCTGCACCTATCTTATAATAATAAGTGGTGGCAGGTTTCAATTCAGTAAGTCTCACTTGCTGCACCTGGCTGTCGATGTCTGTGGTGCGAAATCCTCCGCACTTCACCTTCTGTGCATCACTCAAGTCGGGCTTTTCACCCACCATCACAAAACCATTGGCCAGGGCACTCACAGCAAAGGTCACACCCATAGAACTCTCAGCATAGTTTTGCAGCATGGGCGCAGAAACTATCAGCTTTTCCTCGTCTTTAGGAGCCTCTGCTTTAGGATCTGTAGCAGCCTTCGCTACGCCATTCACGCCTGTAGCTGCTGCCAACAAAGCTGTGCGTTTGATAAAATCTCTTCTTTTCATAATTATCAGAAATTGTTTTCAGCAAAGTTAATCAATTCCTGCAAATAAAACAGTATATTTGCAACAATAAAACTTTACAAGCCTATGTCAACTACATCGATTATACTTATCACATTGGCAGTAGCCCTTATTGCCGTATTGATTACCTATCTGATTTGCCAACGCAGGCAGACATCTCTTCAGAATCGCATTGTGGAACTGCAGGGCGTGGTGCAAAGCCGCGATGAAGACCGTGCGGAGAAAGAAGCGATGTATTGCGAACTGAAAGAACGTGCCATTGGCGTTGAACGTGAGAATCGCGACCTTCGTGCCCTCAAGGAGTCGCAAGGCAAGGAGTTGGAACTGCTGCACAGACAGATGGAGCAGGAGCGGGCAGAGCGCACCAAGCAGTTGCAAGACCAGTTGGCCTTGGTTAAGGAGCAGCTCACCACCACCACGCAGGAGATGCTGCGTCAGCGTACAGCCGACCTTCATCAGGCCAATGCCCAGCAGATGGGGGCTATCATCGACCCACTGAAAGAGACCATCCGTGAGATGAAAACATCGATGGAGAGCAGTCGTGATCAGAACAATAAGAATACTGCAGCGCTGGAGGAGCAAATCAAGCAGATGCTCAGCAGCGCACAGAACATCGGAGCAAAGGCTGATCATTTGGCTGATGCCCTGCGCAATGAGAATAAGATTCAAGGCAACTGGGGCGAAACGATTCTCAGTGAACTGCTGCAAAGTCAGGGACTGAAAGAGGGCATACACTACGATGTGCAGTCCGTGCTTCGTGACGATCGAGGCACAGTCCTCCTGAATGAAGAGACTGGCAGTAAGATGATTCCAGATGTGGTGCTGCACTATCCTGATGGCAAGGATGTGGTGATAGACTCCAAAGTGTCGCTCACGGCATTCTTGGAATATATGGAGACTGACGATGAAATCCGCAAGAAAGAGGCGCTGGGCCGACACCTTAATAGTATGCTCCAGCACGTCAAGGAACTGTGTAAGAAGAACTATAGCAGCTACATCAAAAATGGGCATCAGTCGCTCGACTATGTCATCATGTTTGTGCCCAATGAATCTGCCTTGCAGTTGGCATTGCTCAATAATACCCACTTGTGGCGTGAAGCTTTCGACAAGGGCGTTTTCATCACCAGTGAGCAAAACCTGATAGCAGCCCTCCGTATGATACAGTTGGCTTGGACACAGGAGCTTCAGCATCAGAATCAGGAGCGCGTCTATGAATTGGCCAATCAGCTCATAGATAGAGTGGGGGATTTCTCCGAGCGTTTCGAGAAACTTGGCGAGGGATTAGGCTCACTTCAGAAGCAGTATGACGAAGCGCACAAGAAACTCAACACTGGTCGCCAAAGCCTACTTGGTCCTGCCCGCCAGTTGATAGAACTTGGGGCCAAGGAGAACCCTAAAAGGCCGCTGCCGCCACCTGAGGAAGGGGAAAATGAAGAATGAAGAATGGCTGCACAATGCTAATCTTCAATTCTCAATCCTCAATTCTCAATAGAAAAAAACAGGAGTGATTCCCATCACCCCTGTTTCAATCAAATAAACTTGGCAGGTTTATTTGCTTTAAATTCTCTACTTTCTCTGAAAGAGGGATGTGAGTTTTTCGACGTAGCCTACACACGGGTGTAGTTCTGTCTTCGACTTCACGCTTTTTCCTCGAAAGCAATGACAAAGCAATGCATGGCAGGTCTTCTGACTCGTTTCCGCCTCACGCTGCCTTCCCAGAGTAGTTCAGCCCTCCAGTGGCGATGGTGTTGCGTGTGGCCCTATGATGAAACTCACAGCAGCGGGACTGTTCAGGACTCTCACCTGATTCCCTTTTAATCGTTCAAGGAGATAAACCTCTCACGAACCTATGCGCGACAAAGATACAAACATTATTTATCACGTCAAAATCATTCTGCTAAAATTTTCTTAGCATTTGTCACTTGCTCCTTTTCATTTTCAGAGAGTTTGTTGTAGGCAGCCTTTGCCTGCTCTATCAGTTCTCCACGAGAAAGGCGACGGTTAGGGCCTCGCTGACCTTCTGTCTGCACAGGTTCCGTTTCAGGAATGGCATCTATCAGTTTGATGGTAGCACTCACTGGTGTCCAGCCTTCTCCATAGATGGCATCTGCTCCGCCAGGTGTGTATTGTCCAGAGTTCAGGTGGTTGGTGCCAGATCCTGCTCTGATTTTGCCACGACTGTCTCTTCCCAACCATTCGTTTCTCAGTTGTTTCACCTTTTCACGTTGTATTTCCGTGCTACGATTCTGGGCATAGAGCCAGTCGAAGCAGTAGTCCAGTTGGTAGCCGTATTTCCAAGTGGACATGTGACTGCCATCTGTGAATCCCACCCAACTGATGCCACTTCCTGGAGTGCTGTTGTCATGGTTGACCACAGCTGCACCTCGTTGGTTTTGCTCTTGAAGATCATCGAAGGGGCTCCATTCATCATAAGGAATCTTCACACCTGCAGCTTCGTAATAGTCTGCCAATGCCAACCAAAGTCCAGTAGCCATTGCATCGCCTTTGCAGGTCTGCACCAAGATGTTGTCATCGCTCACCATGTAGTACCAGTTCTGATAGTTCTCCCGATCGAGCCCCCAGCCATTGAAGCTGATCGTGTCATTATCAGGTGTACGCTCGCCATCGTTTTGGAAGGTCTTGTTGTAGCTGTTGCTCCATTGGGCACCAGTAGCCACCACACCAGCGAAGAAATTATCGCGCTGAGCGGCCATATTCAAAATGGTCATGCCTCCCATCGACTGGCCTGTGCCATAGATGCGATTCTCGTCGATGTAGCCTTTGTACGTATCAAGGATATGGTCCACCAGTTCCCAGATAGCTGTATTGGCCTCGCTCGATGCTACTAAGTCGTTGGTAGATCGGCGGCTCTCTTCAATCTGAGGCACCAGCACGATGGTAGGATGCTCCTTCTGCACCAACGGACTGGCATGTTTCACAGCGGCGCGTGAAGACGTGACGGCAGCCATAGGGTCTGTATCATTCGCCCCAGCATGCTCCATGTGGATGGTCAGACCTATCTTACCCTTATTGGCCTCCAACACATCTTTTGAAGGCACATAAATCGAGTAGGGTAGCTCGAAGTCCACATACTCGCCTGTGTATTCGCTATAGCAATGCGTGGCTTGGAAGGCTCCGTCGCCTATACGGTGGATGCTCCAGCCATTGGCTTCGCTCAGTTCTGGCAACAGGATGTTCGCTTTGTCAGTATTTATTACTTGCTGCATCCTTCCGCCAAATCCCTCACGCTCCTCGACAGTATAGTTGGTCAGCATCTCTTCCGTAGCAGGGATGGTACTCTTCTGGCCTCTGATGCTGTGCAGCTGTCGCACACCTGCCATCATGGTCGTGGTATACACCAAATTCTGACCAGTGAGAATGTAGTCTGTATTCACTTCGATGATGACGTATCGTCCATCTTTTGAAACCCTGTCGTTTGCTGGTTGTGGCGCATCGTTCACATACACATAAGTGATTTGACCTTCGTTTCCAGGCGTATCATCCTTATCTGTCTCTATGGTGCGCTCGTAGCCATTCTCCTGCTCTTGCCAGATGGTATAGTCGATAATTTCAAAGTCCTCAACATTCACGGCATCAGCCTTGAGGTCTTGGCCATATTCCACGATGATGGCAGAGGTCTTGGCACCTTCCAAATCCACAAAACCGTATGACAGCACACGCAGAATGCCGTCATCGCTTGAAACACAACCAGTGAGCAGCAGACTGGCGCAGAGTGCAGATAAAACGCCTGACTTTCTCATGGCTCAGCCCTCCATAGGTTAGGATTTCCCTGCAGATAGCGAGAGAAAGGTTTCACCTCATTGCTGATGAAGATGGTGGCTCCTGTGGCTATCATTGGGTCGAAAAGTTCTGAAGGATTATCATCGTGCGTCATGTCACGGAAGTTGCCAGCATGCCCCTTTACAGAGATGTCGAACGCCACACGGCAAACAGCCAATGTGCGCTGAATGGCTTGCTTCAGCAGAGGGTTGTCTGCCTTGGAGAACCGCAGCTCTACAGCCACAGGTTTCTGATTCAGAAGACTTTGCAGCTTGTCCAAAGCCCCAGTGCTGTCAAGGTCCACCAGAGGCATGAACATCAGGCCCTTTGTGTCTGTAGGCTCTGTGATACCACTGAGCATCACCATGTTTTCTGCTCCAAGGCGTTTCACGACTTCTGCAATCTTATTGATATAAGGTGTGGCGTTTTTCACTTGCAAGATAATCTTGCCCTGAGCAAAGGCGATGGCATCTGCCAGCGTAGGCACTCGCTTGTCTGTCGAAGGGTCGTTACCATTCTTTCGATAGGCATAGTGGCGCAACTCCTTCAAGGTGAGATTTTTCACGTAGACGGGAGCCCCCTCCACATACATGAGTCTATTCAGCGAGTCGTCTGTCAATACCACCAACTCGCCGTCTTTGGTCAGTTGCACGTCGATAGGTACGATGGCAGCCTGCTTCTCCACAGCTTTCTCAATGGAGCGCAGCGAGTTCTCAGCCGTTCCGTGCCAGTCGCCCTTATCAGCTGCAAGCAGCACTTCCTTGCTGTCCTTGTCTCTCAGCTGATGTCCCAGACTCACGCCTCTGCGCTGACTGAAAAGCCAGTCGCGGATGGCCTCTATGCTGTAGGTGGTCAGCCATGAGCACATGTGGTCAGGAGCTCCGCGCATGCTGCTCAACGCCTGAGGCACCACATCGCTCAGCACTAAGTAAGTGATGTTGGTGTGGTGGCGCAGCATGTCTTTCACCTTGAAGTCCAACTGGTCGTCTGTACTGCGGGCACTCACATAGCCCTTGGTCAGCGTTGCTCCTTTGGTTTGCAGAAACTCCGTGATAGCATTCATGCCAGGATAGGCACGCATATCGCCCTCAGCCACAGTGATAAAGATGTTTTGCTTGGCAAGGGGGGTTGTCACAGTGGGTTCCCACTGTCCAGAGCAGAGGTAAGAGGCAGCGAAGAGTTCTGGATATTTGATATCGAGGGCGATGCTTGCCATGCAGCCACCCGACTGTCCAGTAGTGTAGATGCGGTCTGAGTCAATGGAATATTGCTGCTGAAGCTGTCCGATAAGGTTAACGGTAGCATCAACAGCAGGGCTGGCCTCACTTCGATCGTTGGCGATGGTGGAGGCATATTGCGGAGCCAGCACGAAGCACGGATGTTTCTGCTGCTCATAGTCGCTGGCCCAGACCACTGCCCCCAGCCCTTGTGTCAAGGTGGCTGTCACCTCACGTCCTGTCACACTGGCATCGTGCATGAAGAGCACCAGAGGGTATTTCTTCGTTGCGTCATAGTCTTTTGGGACGAACAGATTATACTCCAACGACTGCCCAGTGGCTTGATCTTGGTAAGTCAACTGCTTGAACTTCTTGATAATCTCCCTGAAAGTAGTAGAATCAGGCACAGCCTTGTCATAGCGGAAGTAGGGCACCCAACTTTGTGTCATTCCTCCGCCCCCTTCGCGAGGGCCTCCGCCTTGCTGGCCGCGTGGAGGTTGTGCACTCAGGTTACTTGTCAGACACAGCATTGCCAGACACAACATCATTGTTGTCGTCTGCCACATCTTTCTTCTCATAATATAATAAGGTGGAGTTTAATTTGAGCCGAGGCTCAGGTCTCTGCCAAGACCCATGGGTGATATACTAATAAAGTTAAGGTATCTCTGTGCAAATATAAATGTTTGTCTTCAGAATTGCAAATGAAACCCTTGCAATGTTTTAGTGCGAATGTATGAATAATCTCAAGAAATAATATGGATAGTTCGAATAATTGTGTTATATTTGTCAAATTAATTTACTCATTAACCCTTATTTAATAGCATGAAGAATAATATTTTACTGATTACCACTCTCCTCTGCCTTTGCCTGAAGGCTGACGCGCAGTTCCTGTGGGAGGCTCATAAGGTGCAACAAGTGGCATGTGCTGACAATGAACACGTGATGATTAAGACCACTTTGGGCATCTTGAATCATGACAGCAAGGCTGTATTAGGCGACAGCATCACCATCAGCAACCGCACTGGAAACATCGTGGTAGGCACCATGGGTATCAGCCCTCTGGTTGCAAGCGTAGATGTCTCTCCTCTGAAGAATCTGAAAGAAGGTTTCATGCTCAAGGTGGGCGATGACCACAAACTCTATGTTATAGGAAGTGATGCACATGGTACTGCCTATGGCATCATCGAACTGACCCGTCTCTTGGGCGTGTCGCCTTGGGAGTTCTGGGCCGATGCTGCTCCTCGCACCTTAAATAAGTTGGAACTTCCAGCGGGCTATCAGCAGGTGCAGAGTCCATCTGTGGAGTTCAGAGGTATTTTCATCAACGATGAGGACTGGGGACTTACCCGCTGGAACAGTCGCGACTACGAACCACCTTACCGCCCTACACGACCAGCCATAGGGCCAGACAAGACAGCCCGTATTTTCGAACTTTTGCTTCGTCTAAGAGCCAATACCTACTGGCCTCCGATGCACGAGAGTAATCAGGCCTTCTTCCTCACAGATGGAAATCGTGAGGTAGCCGAGCAGTATGGCATCTACATTGGCAGTTCGCACTGTGAGCCAATGGCTTGCAATGCCGCTGTGGAGTGGGTGAAGCGAGGGGTAGGTGAGTATAACTTCATCGACAATCGCGAAGGTGTGATGAACTTCTGGGAAGACCGTGTGAAAGAGGTGAAGAATCAGGAAATCTTCTACACCGTGGGTATGAGAGGTCTGCACGACTGGGGCATGGCAGGTGCCAATACCGTGGAAGAGCGTAAGGTGGCCTTAGATCAAGTGATCAAGGCTCAGCGCGAGCTTCTGGCCAAGCATGTGAACAGCGATGTAACCACCGTGCCACAGATGTTTATCCCCTATAAAGAGGTGCTTGATGTCTATAATGCCGGCCTTGAAGTGCCAGATGACGTTACCTTGATGTGGCCAGATGACAATTTCGGCTATATCACGCATTATCCCACAGAGAAAGAACGCCAGCGCAGTGGTGGCAACGGATGCTACTACCATGTCTCCTATTGGGGCGTTCCTCACGACTATCTCTGGCTTGGCACCTTCAGTCCTGGCTTGCTGTATCAGCAGATGAACTCTGCCTATGACAATGGGGTGCAGAAGATTTGGATTCTGAATGTAGGCGACATCAAACCTATTGAATATCAGACAGAACTTTTCCTCGACATGGCATGGAACATCAATCAGGTGCGCCAGCAAGGCCCTACGCAGCATCTGTCTGCTTTCTTGCTGCGTGAGTTTGGTGAGAAAGCAGGAAAAGACCTGCTTCCTGTGATGGCTGAGCATTACCGCTTGGCGCATATTCATAAGCCTGAACACATGGGCAATTCTTATGTCTATATGCCTGTAGATCGCCTGGAAGTGAGCGACATGCCTTGGAGCGAGAACTACATCCGCCAGCGCATCAGCGACTATAAGAGCATCTCCGACCGTGCAGAGGCTATAGGCAAGACCATGCCTTACGACCGTGAAGACACCTATTTCCATCTGGTGAAGTATCCTGTGCAGGCAGCCACGCAGATGAACAACAAGTTCCTCTATGCACAGCTGGCTCGTCATGGCAAGGGCAGCTGGAAAGACAGCGACTTGGCTTATGATAGCATAGCCCGCCTTACGAGTGACTATAACTATGGCATTCACAATAATGGCAAGTGGAGGCGCATGATGGACTATCAGCCTCGAAAGCTGCCCGTGTTTGAGATAGTTCCTAAGGTGCAGCTCAACACCCCTCTGTTGGCAGACGAGCCTATCCAGATAAAGTGGAACGGCACGGAATACACCAAAGGTACAGGTAAAGTTCAGGAGGCACTGGGCTATGAAGGAAAGGCGGCTTATTATCCTATTGGTGACAAGCAGCAGTTCGACTTGGGGGCACTCAAGGGCGACAGCATTCACGTCCGTATCTGCTTCTTGCCGACTTTCCCTGTGAACAATGAGCAGATACGTCTTTCCATCACCCTCGATAAGCAAGCAGCCCAGACGGTTCATTACGAGACGCACTGGCACTCTGCAGAGTGGTGTGAGAATGTGCTCTTCAACCAGAGCATCAAAGAGGTGGTCTTCAAGAACGATGGCAAGGCTAAGCACACCCTCACGCTACAAGCCCTTGATGAGGGAGTCGTGGTAGATCAGGTGATGGTTTATTAAGCCCCTGCTTTGTGTTTTAGTCTTCACACTTCACAGAGGACATCTAAGTGTCTTATTTATAGCCGCTTAGGAGTGTGAAGTGTTGTCGTAAACACTTCACCACTCTTCACGCTTGTGTGAAGTGTTGTGAAGAGTCAAACGCCACACTTCACGCTCGTTATCGCTTGTATGTGAGCGAGTTAAGCACCATTTGTGAAGTGTGAAGACTAAAATCGAGAGCGGGGCTGTTAATTTAGAGAGCCTAAAGCAGCGGTTTAAGTTTCTAAAGCGGCGGTTTAGGATATCAAAAGCAACGCTTTGGGCGAAAGTAAGTTTCGTCCCCAACGAAAATAGGTCTCGCCATCAACGAGATTACGTTTCGTCGAGCCTTGGGTTACGGCAATCCTTGCCTTAGGTTACTCCTCGACTTTTGCTGGTGTGCACAGAAAAAATTGTTCCTGTGCACACCAACAAATATTCTCTAACGTAGGAAATATTATTTCCTAACTAGAGAAAAAGTTTTCCCTAACTGGCGCGTAAAAATCACGTTAGCTGAATGACATCCGTGATGCGGGTGCTGGGGTTTTTGCTGCGGAAATCGTGCTTGATGGCATTGGCGAAAACATCGGCCTTGCCAATGCCATTCTTGCCTGTGTATTGCTGGGCACCTATGACTACTGTCTCGGAGCCTTGCGTCTGATTGATGCGATCTATCACCTTATCCAGACGACGCATGCGCTGAATGTTCTCCGCATTTACATCGAAAAGGTCGGTTTGAAGGGGCGTTTCCTCCGTGATGCCCATCAAGATGACACCAGCTTTCTTGTAGCGAAAGCCCTGACGATAGATGGACTTCAGCACCTCAGAGGCAGCCTTCACTATCTCTATGTTGCTATTCGTCGGAGTGACTAAGCGTATCTCACGGCTGTTCCAATACTGCGCCAAGTCTTCACGAAACGGATTGGTATTCAGAAAGACACTCACAATGCTGGCCACACTATGCTGTCGACGCAGCTTCTCTGCACAGCGCACAGCATAGTTGCTCACATGGGTGCGAAGCTCGTCATAGCTTGTTATCATGCCTGGGAAACTGCGACTGGTACAGATGCTCTGCTTATCAGCCAACTGCTCATTGGGCACGCAATCAGCCCCATTCAGCTCTCGCCAAGTGCGCAGCAGCACGATGTTGTTGAACGTAATGCGCACCCAATCCTCTGGACGCATCGCGAAGTCGTAAGCGGTATTCACACCCAGCATATTCAACTTGCGGGCATACCTGCGCCCTATGCCCCAGACCTCTTCCACAGGAAATAGCTTCAGAGCCTTGGTGCGTTTCTCGTCATTGTCTATCACACAGCAATGGCGATATCCCTTGTATTTCTTGGCAAAATGACTGGCTACCTTTGATAAGGTCTTGTTGGGAGCAATGCCTATGCTTATGGGCATGCCTACGCCTTGCTTTACCTTTCGATGGAGGGCTTCGCCCCATTGCTTGAAATCTGTGCCTTCATCGAAGCCATCGAAATAGACGAAGCATTCATCGATGGAATAGCGGAAATAGGCAGGCACTTCCTGACTGATAAGGCTCATCACACGGGCCGTGAGGTCGCCACAGAGCTCATAGTTGCTGCTGAATACAGCTATCTTCTCATTGGGGAAGAGCTCTGCCAACTGATAATAAGGTATGCCACCCTTGATGCCCAGGGCTTTGGCCTCATTGCTTCGAGCCACCACACAGCCATCATTGTTACTGAGCACCACCACGGGCTTTCCCTCCAAATCAGGACGGAACACACGTTCGCAAGACACGTAGCAGTTGTCGCAGTCAATGATGCCGTACATGCTCACCTCCAGCTCTTTACGGTAAATGTCACTACACCCCAGAGGATAAAGTTGTCGCCCGCATTCACTCGGATGGGCTGAAACTCTTCATTGGCAGGTTGGAGTAGGATATAGCCCTCTGCCTGATGGCTCTTGTCCAGGCGCTTGATGGTGAAACCATCGTTCACCCAGGCCACTACGACATCACCATCTTCTGCCTCCAAGCTGCGATCTATGATCACATAGTCGCCCTTTCCAATGCCAGCATCGCGCATCGACTCTCCTCCCACGCGGGCATAGAAGGTGGTTTCTGGATGACGCACCAACTCCTTAGTCAGATCGAGGCTATTGCGCATATAGTCGTCAGCTGGCGAGGGGAAGCCAGCCATCAGCACAGGCGCGTATTGCAGTTCGAGCTCCGTGCCATAGTCGGGTTTGAATATTTCAATGTCAGATTTCATCTCAATCGCATTATTCTGGTGCTGTATGCTAATAGTTTGTCATGCATCATTGCATAGTTATCCCTTCCGTTGGCTGGGCCTATTGGCTCTGCGCTTACGGATGTCGGCTTTCTTCTTGGCAGAAGAGGACCCATGTTGGCCTGTCACATAGCCTTTTTTCTTGGCTTTAGTCTTTACGCCTGTTGGTTCTGTTTTGCCTTTCCAAGATTTGAAAACTACGCCGCTTATGATTTCTTCTTCTATTGCCATTTTTCAATTTATAATAATTCTCATTTACTAATAAAAGCTCTCTGTACTTCTCCAGAGAAGATTTGAGGCATACCTTCTATGGTAGGCTGTGAAGGCAGCGACTTGCACTCCAGAATGACAGATGGGCGCTCTGCACCATTAGGATAGAAGCGTACGCTGTAACTATCGGCTTTTTTCAGTGCAGAAACATCCTGCTCAGCACTAAAGATGGTATAGACGACTGCTTTTTCATTCTGCTTGCCAAGTGATCCTCCTGCATTGGCCGTGAGGGTTGTCATATTGTAAATATCTGTGCCAATGGCTATTACTAAGCGACCATTACCAGCTACAATCAAGTCAGATGAAAGGGCATTTACGTCTGCCTCTGAATAGCCTTCTGGTACAGGTGCAGATGTTGCCACAGCTTCAACTATCACAGGTTTGGTTTCCTCTGCAGGTTTCACTGCTTCTGCAGCTTTGACTTCTTCAGCAGGTTTTGGCTGAACAGCAGGTTGAGGTTGCTGTTGTGTCGTTGGAGTCGCAGCAACTTCGTTATTAGCTATCACGATGGTACTCTGGTTGTTGCTTCTCAGTTCCTGCTCATTGCGGGCATCATTGGTAGTAGCCTTAAGCATATTCACTGCCCCGATAAAAACAGAATCCACATAATCCACCGTCTTACGACGCCACTTCGCATAGCCGCGTGAGAGTTTGGTATGTGCCTTGTTCAGGGCATATTCATCCGTGATCATCTCTTCGGCCGTATAAGTTTCCTCCTTGCCACCTTCATTATAAATATAGCGTATGCGACTGATTTCCAAGTTCAGATTCTCAGGCTTTGCTGTAGCGGTGAGGATGTAGAGCATACGGGTACGATCAAGGGATAGGGCAGAACTGGAGAATACGATGTAGTGGTCGGCATTGCCCACAATGTTTCCCGCATCAGCATCTTTGAATACAATGCGGCTATTGTTCTTATTCTGTTTCATCAGGCCGTCCATCCACGTTTCTGTGCGTTGCATGATTTCATCTTTCGACATGCCAGGAATATTGAAGTTGCGTGAGAACACCACTTTGCCTTGTTCCTCAGTGACGGCACCTTCCAGATAGCGACTGTCACCCTGTTCCTGTGCATAGAGCAGTGAAGAACCCGTCATCATGGCTATAATAATAAATAAGGTGTTAATCTTTTTCATACAGCTCAAATAAATTGTTCTTGATAATTCATAAACTCTGCAAAGATATACAAATATCGACTCTCACCCAGCGTTTTGAGCAAAAAAACTGCTTTTGTGCAAAATAAATGCACATTTTTATTGTAATTGTGCAATTTATATATAACTTTGTAGCCGTTTTTAAAGTAAAAAGGAACATGAACAAAAGAAAAGTACTCCTGGCTGCATGCTTATCTGCAGCCATTTCACTGCCTTCATTCGCAGGTGGTATCTTGACAAATTCCAATCAATCCATTGCTTTCATGCGCCAATTTGCCAGAGGAGCAGTAATAGATGTGGATGGCGTTTTTTTCAACCCTGCTGGTTTGGCTTTTATGAATGATGGTTTCCATCTGTCTTTCAGTTGGCAGAATGCATATCAAGAGCGTAACATTAATTCCGCTTCTCCTCTATATCCTGAGGACACCCGCTTATTTAAAGGCACAGCCTCTGCTCCGATTGTTCCAAGTCTTTATGGTGTGTATAAAAAAGACAAGTTGGCGATTTCTGGATTTTTCGGTGTAGTTGGTGGCGGTGGTAAGGCTTCTTTCGATGATGGTCTGCCTATGTTTGCCACAGGAGTGATGTATGGTATTGCAGAGAATCCATTGATTAAGGGTGTTCAGCAATTGGCTGGTATCCAACGAGCATCCGACCTCTATACGTTGTCTTCGGCCATGGATGGACGTCAGTTCATCTTTGGCTTGCAACTGGGTGCATCTTATAAGTTTGCTGATTGGTTCTCTGGTTATGCTGGTCTCAGAGCCAACTATTTCAAGGGTGGCTACGAAGGTTATGTGAAAGCAGCCGTTGACCCTAATACGATAGCAACCTTGATGGCCAATCCCGCTATTCAAGCTTACATGGCTGCAAATCCAGCAATGGCTGCACAAGTGGCACAGATGGCTGGCAATCCACTGGTGGATCTTCGCTTGGATTGCTCACAGACAGGATGGGGTATCAATCCAGTCATCGGAGCCGACTTCAAGTTTGGTAAGTTAAACTTAGGTTTGAAGTATGAATTTAAGACCAATCTCAACATTGAGAATGACACTAAGGAAAACACAGATCCAGACGGTGCATTGGCTGCTTTCAAGGATGGTGTGAATACTCCAAGCGATGTGCCTTCACTCTTCGCTGCAGCTGCTCAGTATGAAATTCTGCCTAATTTGCGTGTTTCTGCAGAATATCACTGGTATGATGACAAGCATGCTGGAATGGCCAATGATAAGCAGAAAGCTCTGACGCATGGTACACATGAGGTTTTAGCAGGTGTGGAATGGGATATCAACAAGACTTTCACCGTTGGTATTGGTGGTCAGAATACAGATTATGGTCTTTCTGACGATTTCCAGAGTGATACAGCTTTCTCATGCGACTCTTATTCCATCGGCTTCGGTGGTGCAGCGCATCTGAGCAGTAAGCTGAAACTCAATGTTGGTTACTTCTGGACTACCTACAAGGATTATGACAAGAACTCAGCACTGAGCATGAACACTTACAGTCGTAAAAACCGAGTGTTTGGCGTAGGTATTGACTATACTTTCTAATACTCTCTCTAACATATTTTAGTTTTTTATCGGTCTTCTTGTTTCTTTATCGGGCAAGAAGACCGATTTTATTGTTTTTTGATGCTATGTATTAAATAAATTATTTATCTTTGCACCAGAAGAATATAAAATATTAATCGGTTTTGACATGAAAAAGTATTTATTATTAGGCGTATTTGCAGCAGGTCTGCTTTGCGCACCATGTGCAGTCATTAACGCTCAAGAGCCTCAGACTGCAGTCAATGCAGATTTGGCAAAGCAGCAGGCTAAGGAAGCTAAGGCTGCTGCTAAGAAGGCAAAGGAAGAAGCCAAGGCCATGAAGGCTCAAGTGAAGGCTGAGAAGGAAAGACTTAAGACAGAGAAAGCTGCTGAAAAGGCAAGAAAGGCTGCTGAAAAGGCAAAGAAGCAGCAGGAAAAGGCTGAAAAGGCTATGAAGAAGGCCCAGAAGCAGGCTGAAAAAGCTGCTAAGCAGTTACAGAACTAATTTAATCATTTATTGGTCAGGCAGAAATGGGTGTGCTGCAAGGCATATCCATTTCTTTCCACTCCAATCGTGTATTCCAGAACACCACGTAAAAAACAGGAAGAATGAACAACAGACATTTTATTCATGACGCTAAAGCGTTAGTTGTATTCAGCGGTGGACAAGATTCCACCACTTGCCTTTTTTGGGCGAAGCGAGAGTTTAAGGGAGTTGTTGCACTGACTTTCCGTTATGGACAGAAGCATGTGAATGAGGTAGAGTATGCCCATGCCATTGCAGAGAAGGCTGGGGTGGAGCACTATATTCTAGATGTGCCTCTCATTGGTAGCTTAGGCAGCAATTCACTTACCGATCCATCCATAGAGATGGATGAAACTAAACCAGAATCCTCATGCCCTAATACCTTTGTACCAGGAAGAAACCTTTTCTTCCTCAGTATTGCTGCAGTCTTTGCACATGAGAAAGGTATCAGCCATATCGTTACGGGCGTATCGGAGACAGACTTCAGCGGCTATCCCGATTGTAGGGATGCTTTCATCAAGTCATTGAATGTCACCCTGAACTTAGCTTTGGAGACGCAGTGCGTCATTCATACGCCACTGATGTGGATAGACAAAGCTGCTACATGGGCATTGGCCGATGAGCTTGGTGTATTCGACTTGGTGCGTTATGAGACCCTGACGTGCTATAACGGCATTCCTGGTGAAGGCTGTGGGCATTGCCCTGCCTGTCAGCTTCGTCGTGAAGGCTTAGAAAAATATTTGGCAATCAGAAATAAGGAATAACGCACATGGAAGAGAAAAGAACAACACTGAAGGCTTTAGGCCGTAAGACGGAGTATCGTCAGGATTATGCTCCTGAGGTATTGGAGGCATTCGACAATAAGCATCAGGAGAATGACTACTGGGTGCGTTTCAACTGTCCGGAGTTTACGAGTCTGTGTCCTATCACGGGGCAGCCAGACTTCGCGGAAATCCGCATTGGCTATATTCCTGATGTCAAGATGGTGGAGAGCAAGAGTCTGAAACTCTACCTTTTCAGCTTTCGTAATCATGGGGCTTTCCATGAAGACTGCGTAAACATCATCATGAAAGACCTTATCCGCTTGATGGATCCTAAGTACATAGAAGTTACAGGTTTCTTCACTCCAAGAGGAGGGATCTCCATACATCCATACGCCAATTATGGCCGTCCTGGCACTAAGTATGAGCGTCTGGCAGAGGAGCGGCTCTTCAAACATGAATGACAGATTAGACCCTCTGCATCATACTTGAAAATTATTTAGGGAAGTTCTTGTTTTATATATGGAACTTCCCTAATTTTGTATGACTAACCTTAAATACTTGAGATATGGTGCGAAAAACTATCGGCAGCCTACTTGTGGTTGTCCTCAGCATAGGCACTGCTTCTGCTGACAATGTGAAAAACATGTATCGTAAAGGATGGATTGACTTCAACAAAAATGGAGTCATGGACATCTACGAAGATCCCAATGCTTCTGTGGAGGCGCGTATTGCCGATTTGTTGGGGCAGATGACGCTTGACGAGAAAACCTGCCAGATGGCTACGCTCTATGGCAGTGGGCGTGTCTTGAAGGACAAGTATCCTACAGAGAACTGGAAGAATGAAATATGGAAAGATGGCATTGGAAATATCGATGAGCAGGGCAATGGTGTGCAAGATGGGTTGAATTATGAACTTTCTTTTCCTTGGACTAAGAGTATTCAGAACCGTCATGAGATTCAGCGCTGGTTTGTGGAACAGACACGACTGGGTATTCCTGTAGACTTTACCAACGAGGGCATTCGTGGGCTTTGCCATGACCAAGCCACTTCTTTCCCTGCACAGTGTGCTCAAGGTTCTACATGGGATAGGGAACTGATAGGTGAGATTGCCCGTATCACTGCTGAAGAGGCACATGCACTGGGATATACCAATATCTATAGTCCAATCCTCGACCTCTCACAAGATCCTCGTTGGGGCAGAGTGGTGGAGAGTTATGGCGAAGACCCCTATCTGGTAGGCGAACTGGGCAAGCAGGCTGTCCTGGGCTTGCAGAGTCGTCATGTGGTTTCTACGCCAAAACATTTTGCAGTTTATAGCATTCCTGTGGGTGGCAGAGACGGTGGCACACGTACAGATCCGCACATTGCCCCGCGAGAGGTGCGCACCATCTACCTTGAACCTTTCCGTAAAGCGTTCCAAGAGGCAGGGGCCCTGGGTACTATGGCATCTTATAATGATTATAATGGCGAACCGATTATAGGTAGTTACCATTTCATGACGGAGATACTGCGTCAAGAATGGGGTTTCAAGGGCTATGTGGTGAGCGATAGTAAGGCAGTGGAATACCTCTATGATAAGCATCATGTAGTGAATTCGGAAGAGGAAATGGCTGCACAGGTGGTAAATGCCGGTATGAACATCCGCACCAATTTCACTCCACCACAGGACTTCATCCTTCCGCTGCGTAGAGCCATAGAGAAAGGCCTGGTTTCTCAGCGTACCATCGATCAGCGAGTAGCAGAAATCCTGTGTGTGAAGTTCTTCATGGGACTTTTCGATGATCCTTATCCTGGCGATGAAAAGCATCCAGAAGCAGTGGTGCACACGCCAGAGCATCAGGCAGTTTCTTTGAGAGCTGCTTTAGAAAGCATGGTGTTACTGAAGAATGAAGGCAATTTGCTGCCACTTTCCAAGAGCTTGAAGAAGATAGCCGTGATAGGTCCTAATGCCGATGAAACATCGAAATTGATTTCACGTTATGGTCCAGCAAGGGCACCAATCAAGTCTGTATATCAAGGCAT
The DNA here is from genome assembly GCA_937891085.1 of uncultured Prevotellaceae bacterium. Classification (GTDB taxonomy): domain Bacteria; phylum Bacteroidota; class Bacteroidia; order Bacteroidales; family Bacteroidaceae; genus Bacteroides. Next base: position 45,316 of record CALAEY010000002.1, read on the forward strand.
TAAAGAATTCATGCCTGAAGCTGATGTGCGTTATGCCAAGGGTTGTGATATCATCGATAAGTACTTCCCAGAAAGTGAACTCTATGACGTACCTCTGGATGCTGATGAGCAGCGCATGATCGATGAAGCAGTGGCATTGGCTAAGCAGTCGGAAGTGGCAATCATGGTGATGGGTGGCAATGAATCTACTGTTCGTGAGAGCTATTCGCGCACTAGTCTGGATATGTGTGGCCGTCAGGAGCAGTTGCTGAAAGCCGTCTATGCCACGGGTACCCCTGTGGTGCTGCTTTTGGTAGATGGTCGCGCAGCTACCATCAACTGGGCAGATAAGTACATCCCAGCCATCATGCAGTGTTTCTTCCAAGCTGAATTCACAGGACAGGCTATCGCCCAAGCTGTATTTGGTGACTATAATCCAGGTGGGCATCTCACAGTGACTTATCCTAAGTCTGTAGGACAGATACCATTTGCCTTCCCATTTAAGCCAGGATCGGATTCTCCAGGAACAGTACGTGTGGCAGGTGTGCTTTATCCATTTGGACATGGGCTGAGCTATACCACCTTTGAATACAGTGACTTGCAGATTTCCAAACCTGTAATAGGCCCTTATGAGAACTTTACTGTGAGTTGTGTGGTGAAGAACACAGGAAATCGTGAGGGTGATGAAGTGGCACAACTCTATCTGCACGATGACGTAAGCAGCGTGATTACTTACGTCAAAGTGCTTCGTGGCTTCGAGCGTATACACCTACAGCCAGGCGAACAACGCAGAGTGGAGTTTAAGCTCACTCCTCAAGAACTTGGCCTTTGGAACAACGATGATAAGTTCATCGTAGAGCCAGGCACCTTCTCTATCGAGGTTGGTTCTTCAAGTACAGATATCCGCCTGAAAGGCAGTTTAACTGTTAGCTAAGTTTTTAAAACTCATACCCAAGGTTGACGAAGAAGTCAAAATCCTTGGTTTTGTTGGAGTACCCTATGGTGCCTCCCACAGGACCTATCATGCTGCGAAAGTAGTAGGACAATGAGGTTCCAAGCATGGTGGCATGATCCATCAGCTGACTGAACTTGGAAGCATGCTGGGCAGCAGCAACACGTAGTAGAGCAAAGTGATTACGAGCTACTTGTAGTTGCCCTTGCAATTGTACACCCACGAAATGCTGATCGGTATGTTCCACATGGCCCACACCTGCAAATGGCATCTGCTGCGTCACATAATGGCCAAACCATTGTCCACCTATTACATTCCCCAGCACCAGAGGCACATTGTCGCCAAAAATCAATCGCCCATAGAAGGTAGGTTGGAAAGTGAAACGACCAGAAGTCCATGATTTGCGCCACATGGCGCTTACGTCCATCAGGCCTGTTTCACCATGCATCTTGGCAAAGTCATCTGTGTGATAAGTGAAGTTGGCTATGAAGCGAGCTCCACGTGTGGGGAAGTTCCAGTTGTCCTCAGAGATATAGTTCACATCCGCCCTATAACTGATGTAGTGGTCGTTGTTGAGTGAAATCTTCTCCGGATCATGTTTGCGATCAATGAGCAGATGGCGGAAGTGATAGTAATCCCACTGTGCACTGAAGTTGACCTCCAGATTGCGGATGTTATAGTTCAGCAAAGAGAGATTGGCTGTGTGCTGATCGTATGTGATGTTGTAGTCCTTGCTGCCTTCCTCGAACACGTTGATGTCGTTGTATCGGAAGATGTATGAGAATGACGGACGTGTAAAACTACGAGGGTGCAGTGCGATATCAGCCCTTGCCATCATGCGACGGGCCAATCGCAGGGTGACGTCCACATCGGCAGGGACGGCAGCACGCAGCGGCACGTCGGCATTGAGCTGCATAGCCACTATCTCCTCTGTGTCGAAGCGAGCACCAAGGTTCACCTGTGTGCTCATCTTTTCACCTGCTTGGAAGATGAGTTTGGTACCTTCGTCCGTATGGATGGTGCGGCAGTTGGCATCCTTATAGAAAAGGTCCACGCGCATGGATGTCTTTACCTGTTCTACACGATCCACATTGATAGTATCGCCCTCATGCAGATGGAACTTCGAGCGCAGGAAACGCTGGTCGTTTGTTGTCATGTTCTGAAACTCCAGCGACTGGACCCTAATGGACTTTGCCTGTGTGAGATGGATAGGTTGCAGTATAGCAGGCTGATAGTACTCTGGTATCCCTATGCGTTTCTTCAGAGCAATTAGGTCGTCCCATTTCTCCATGGCTTTCTGTTCTCCACGATTGATCAAGGTATCGATGGCTTCAGGAGAGAAGCTGGCAGCCGTATAGCCCTTTGTGTTCACACGGATTACCAGGTCAGTCATAGCCATGTTTTCCTCGTACTTATTCTTACAATTCACGTCGATCAGTTGCAACAGCAGGCTGGTTGGTGAAGCCAGATCATTTGCGGTCTTCATCTCATCATCTTGCACACTGACACCAATGATGATTTCTGCCCCCATCTCACGAGCCACATCTACAGGATAGTTGTTGCGCAAGCCGCCATCCACTAAGACCTCATCACCCAACTTCACGGGTGAGAACACCATCGGAATAGCCATAGAGGCACGCATGGCTTGTGGCAGGTAGCCGCTATGAAACACATGCTCCGTATTGTTCACTAAGTTGGTCGCCACACAGGCAAAGGGAATGGGCAGATTATTGAAGTCAATAGAGTCGTTGTATCCCACGGTGAGATTCTGGAATAAGTCTGCTAAATTCTTTCCTATGATGAATCCACCGTCTGTCACATCATTGTTAGAGAATACCAATGAACGCGATAGTAGATAGGCATTCTGCTTCCGACGCTCGGCCATTCTTTGGTATTCCAGATTCTCACGGTCGGAGAGTAGGAATGTCCAGTCTTGCTCCCTCACGATAGAGTCCATCAGTGTGGCATTATAGCCTATGGCATACAGGCCTCCGATGATGGAGCCCATGCTGGTGCCAGTCACTATATCTACAGGAATGCCAGCCGCTTCTAGCACCTTCAATGCTCCGATATGTGCCACGCCCTTAGCACCACCGCCACTTAGCACTACGCCCACTTTCTTGCGCATCTGAGGTAGCTCTGTCTGGGCATAACTTACCCCTGTGAGCAGCAGAATTAGGGTACATACTATCCACTTTTTCATTGTATTCATGCTTTTGTAATCTTTGCCAAATAATCGTAATGCTCGCCTTGCAGCACCACCTCCATGATATATCCACAGGCTTCTGCTTGGGCAGAGAGGGTGTCTGCATCTACATATAGCCACTGGAAGGGCTCTCCCTTAATATCCTTATATTGAAGCTGATACACCAATTCGCCATAGTAATAGTCTAAGTCGGGTAGTTCTATGATGCCCTCCTCATCTTCAAAGAGATAGCAGAGGTCTGAAGAATCGCAGAGCAACTGTCCACCAGGCTTCAGAATGCGATCGAGTGTCTGAAAGAGTAGGGGAAGTCGCTCCACTGTGCCTACCATACCAGCTCCGTTCATCAGCATCAAGACTGTGTCAAACTGCTCATCAAAAGTGAAGAAATCTTGTAGCAATGCCCGTTTCACACCTCTTTCCTGCATGGTCTGCACAGAGAGTGGGGAGATATCTATGGCAGTGACATCTACGCCACTCTGCTGAAGAGCCAAGGTATGGCAGCCACTGCCTGCCCCTACGTCCAGCGTATGTCCATTGGCCATCTTCAAGGCCGTTTGCTCTAAATGAGGCATCTCTTCGAAGCTGCGAAACAGCGTAGATACTGGCAGTTCGTCTTCATCGAACATCGGAGAGAACACACGCAGCGTCTCTGCTTTTCCATATTTGTGATAGTCGGCAATGGCCTGTCCCATAGGGTCTTGATTTGCATTCATCGCTTCACATGAGTTATTGTTCAAGACAAAGGTAGGAATATTTCCTTAAAATCCTTGTCTACATATTGAAAAAGAATGATGAACAACTCCATCTTCGATGACAAAGCTGTGGTCATCAATCAGAATAAGTGGCGTGCCCGTGCTTTCTTCGGCTTCAGAATATAATATCCTGAAAGAAAGATAAACAGCCATTACAGTTATGTGAAATTTTTTTTGTAATTTTGCAGCCACTTAATGAAAAAATACAGAAAAAGATATGGCAGTAGAATTGAAAAACCTCACTAAACGCAGTGAGAACTATTCGCAATGGTACAACGAGCTCGTTGTAAAGGCCGACCTTGCAGAGCAGTCGGCAGTTCGTGGTTGTATGGTCATCAAGCCTTACGGCTATGCTATCTGGGAGAAGATGCAGCATGAACTCGACCGCATGTTCAAGGGAACAGGGCATCAGAATGCCTACTTCCCCCTGCTGATTCCGAAGAGCTTCTTCGGACGCGAAGCAGAGCACGTGAAGGGCTTTGCCAAGGAGTGTGCTGTGGTGACACACTATCGTCTGCGTGAAGCAGAGGGTGGGGGCATCGAGGTAGATCCAGAGGCTAAGCTCGAAGAAGAACTCATCGTGCGCCCAACGTCAGAGACCATCATTTGGAACACTTATAAGAACTGGATCAAGAGCTATCGCGATCTGCCTATCCTGTGCAACCAGTGGGCCAACGTGATGCGCTGGGAGATGCGTACCCGCCTGTTCCTGCGTACCGCTGAGTTCCTTTGGCAAGAGGGCCACACGGCTCATGCCACTGAGGAAGAGGCCGTTGCAGAGGCTCAGAAGATGCTGAATGTGTATGCCGACTTCGCAGAAAACTATATGGCAGTGCCAGTCATCAAGGGTGTAAAGAGCGAGACAGAGCGCTTCGCAGGTGCTAAGGATACCTACACCATCGAGGCTATGATGCAGGATGGCAAGGCGCTGCAGAGCGGAACCAGCCACTTCTTGGGACAGAACTTCGCCAAGAGTTTCGACGTGCAGTTCATCGACAAGAACAATCAGTTGCAGTATGTATGGGCCACTTCTTGGGGCGTTTCTACCCGCTTGATGGGTGCCCTCATCATGACACACTCTGATGACAACGGTTTGGTGCTGCCTCCGAAACTGGCTCCTATTCAGGTGGTTATCGTTCCTATCTATAAGGGTGACGACCAACTGAAGCAGATTGATGCCAAAGTTGAGGGCATCGTGAATAAGCTGCGTGCTATGGGCATCAGCGTGAAGTATGACAATGCAGACAACAAGCGTCCAGGCTTCAAGTTCGCTGACTATGAAGTGAAGGGTGTGCCAGTGCGTCTCGTGATGGGTGGTCGTGACCTTGAGAACAACACCATCGAGGTGATGCGTCGTGATACGCTGGAGAAGGAAACCCGTAGCTGCGACGGCATAGAGGAGTATGTGAAGCAGCTTCTCGATGACATTCAGCAGAATGTCTATCAGAAGGCCCTGAACTATCGTAATGCCCGCATCACCAGCGTGGATACTTACGATGAGTTCAAGCAGAAGATTGAGGAAGGTGGTTTCATCATGGCTCACTGGGATGGAACTCCAGAGACAGAGGCCAAGATCAAGGAAGAAACCAAGGCGACTATTCGCTGCGTGCCTTTCGACACTTATGTAGAGGGCGACAAGGAACCAGGCAAGTGCATGGTGACAGGCAAGTCTTCTAAGTGCCGCGTACTCTTTGCAAGAGCTTACTAAGTTATTGTAAACAAGTCATAGAACTCAGGCTTGATGGCAGCTCGCTGTGATCAAGCCTTTTTTAATCTGTGTGGTGATAAGTTCCTAAAAGCTTGTGTACCTCGGAAAAAGTGACTACCTTTGCGGCAAAATCATAATTTATGCTGCTCAGTCAATTCGAATATCGTTTTCCTACAGAGGACAGTTGTATAGA
>CALAEY010000003.1 GCA_937891085.1 uncultured Prevotellaceae bacterium
CAAGACGTATCAGTTAGACAAGCAATTGGATGTTTGCGCTCATAAGGGCGTGGACAGTAAGATTGTTGTCTGATACAGGCCGTGCTAAGCCTAGGTTGAACACCGTCTCTTCCACGCCCCCTTTTCAAAACGAAGAGAGGGTTTTTTCATGGCAAAGAAGAAAGAGATAAAGAAACACAGATTGCCCAGGCATGATGTTATAAGGGTGTTTGAAGGCTTTGCTGGTTATGGTGGAGCATCTTTTGGGCTAAAGCGTTCAGGGCTAAACTACAATGTAATAGGTATGTCAGAGTTTAACCCTTTTGCAAGCGAACTACTTGCCGCAAACTTTCCTAATATTAAGAACTGGGGAGACATTACAAAGATAAATCCAAAAGAACTACCTGATTTCGATCTATTCACAGGTGGTTTCCCTTGTCAACCCTTTTCCTCTGCGGGAATGCAGATGGGTGAAGAAGATCGTTACGGCAGAGGTACTCTTTTCTACGAAATAATGAGGATTCTTAAAGAAAAGCGTCCGCGCTATCTATTACTTGAAAATGTCAAGGGCTTTACCGCTAAGAAATTTGAACCGACGCGAAATCGGATAAAAGAAATATTGAGAGAATTGGGCTACGGTGAACTTCAATATGCAGTTCTCAATTCATGCGATTATGGTATACCACAGAATCGTGAACGGATTTGGATGTTTGCTATGTTAGGAGGCGTACCAGAAGGTTTCTCCATCGTTCCACCCAAAATTGAGCTGACAAAACGATTCGGTGATTTCTTAGACGAGACCCCACCATCGTACCTATATCTTTCGCAAGCACAAATAGCACACCTCAAGGTAAAACACCATATTGATTCGTTTGTAGTTAACGAACCGTTATGCTTTGACGTATATAACAAAAAAATAAAGACCAACGCTTTGAGCATTACGATTACGCAACCTGAGCATAATAGTTTGCGAGTTATTGAAGTTCCAAAAGAAGATGGTTTAGAAATCGTCAGAAAGATGTCGGTTGACGAGCAATTCCGCTTCATGGGCTTTGAGGATGGAGAATTGAACTACGCAGGGCAATCATATTCGCAACTTTCCACAAGAGCGGGTAATGGTTGGGATGTGAATTTAGTGGGCATATTGTTGAACCATATATTTAATCAGATTCTATGATACTTAATTTAGGCTCATTGACTTTTAATGCTAACATTGAATCAGGAGGCGGTACTCCTGCATGGGGAACGGAACTCGGGCAGGGAGATGGGTATAAGTTTGCATTCGAAGACATGTCTGATTTCTTTACAGGCATGGTGTACAATTCTGTCTCTGATACAGAAAATGTCACCTGTCCGTTAGGAAAAGGTGGAAACCAAAGAGCAGATTATGACTTTGTCATTGCCAGTATTTTTAATAAGGTATATGTTAATGACAAACGAGTAGAAGACGGGCGTTTCCTTTTACTTGTAGTCAAGAAACTTAATGGTGACCATCATGTTGGAAGAAGAACCATCAAGTATAACCCACGAATGACCTATCGTGGAGAATTCATAAATGAGGATTGCTATCGAAAGATGGCTAATACAATGGGATTGCCAAAGGATGCTGCTTGGTTTGTATATGAGATCTTTATCAAAAACCAAGATGAGTTGCATTTTATTGCTTTCGAACTTGGACAAGAGCCTCAATCATATAAAAGTAACGATGAAAGGAGAAATGCTTTCATCAATAGGCTGCCTAAATGCCACAAACATACTTGTCGAGATGCGAATCCAATAAATAGGCTCACTCAGCAAATTTTCTACGGAGCTCCAGGCACTGGCAAGAGCCATAGGATCAAGAATGACGAAAGAGTGAAGGTGGCTGACCAGAAGAACTTAGTATTCAGAACCACGTTCCACCCAGACAGCGACTACTCTACATTCGTGGGGGCATACAAGCCAACAATGAGACCTGTAGCTGAAAAGTACAAGGCTGTGGCAGGTAAAGACGAGGAAATCACCTACTCATTTGTCCCCCAAGCCTTCCTGCAAGCATACATAGCTGCTTGGAACCATCAGGATGAGAACGTATTCCTAGTTATCGAAGAAATAAATCGAGGCAATTGTGCTCAAATATTCGGTGACCTATTCCAACTACTCGACAGAGACGATGAAGGGTATTCGGAGTATCCTATAAAGGCAGATATCGATTTGGTGCGTTACCTTAAAGAGGGGAAAGATGAGAATGGTCAGGAGGTTTTAATAAACAAAGACGGCATTAAAGATGGGAAGTTAAAGTTGCCTAAGAATCTCTATATCTGGGCCACGATGAACACCAGCGACCAGAGCCTCTTCCCTATTGACTCGGCATTCAAGCGCCGTTGGGAATGGGTGTATCAGCCCATAGACACAGCAAAAGAAACGTGGTTTGTCAACGTAGGAGAGAACTACTATAGCTGGACATCGTTCTTGAACAAGGTAAACGATGAGCTGCTGACAGACGAAACTGCTGAAGACAAGCACTTAGGTTTCTACTTCTGTAAGGCAACGGAGAAGAGAATGGGCACAGAATCAAAAGCAAACGTCATAACGTCAGAGACTTTCGTAGGTAAGGTGCTTTTTTATCTATGGAACGATGTATTCAAGGTGTATGGCATCCCATCGGACATAGGCAGCAGCAAGGACTGGCCTTACAGGAAGTTCTACCTGACAAACGGAGAGGTGGACACGGAGAAGGTGGTAAAGCTGATGGAACAACTGAAAATAGAAGCAGACGCAGCGGAGGAACCATTGGCAGAAAAGGTATAAGAAGGAAAGCATGCGGATACTGATAGAAGAACACCAGTACAGAGCCGAAGCGGTGGAGAACATCATCACGGGACTGACCAACCTGCGGAACATCAAGGGCAAGGTGTCTGTGAACCACGTGGGCTACTACTACAACCCTGCACTAGACGACGGGCATGGTGACATGGTGTTCATTCTGCCAAAGGTGCTGCTGCAAGATGTAGAGGGCGAAGAACTTCTGTTTGGGAAATACCCACCAGAGCAAGTCATAAATCTGGCTGAACAACAACTGCTTACGCCACAGGAATATGACTTCGTCTATCGATTGTCCGTGTGGGTATATCGAGCCATCGTGGTGTTTCGCGATGCCCATCCTGAGAGTGATGTGGTGCAGCAACAGTTGGTGCAGCACATGTCGAACGGACGACTGCAGGAGTGCAACACCTTTCTTGATATTCTGCTGGCATTACAGAAGTTCAACCGCGACAATCAGGACTTCTTTTTCTTCGTATTGCGAAATCTACATTCTGGTTTCAACAAAATCAACTGGACACGTACCATAAGCAAGAGTCAGGCAGTGGTGCAAGACGATGTGCCCATCTATCTGCACCCAGTCAACAAGCGGAGACAGGCGAACTTCGACGAAGAGCTACTCGTCATCTTCTTTTCCATCTTGAACTATATTCATCACTACTATGGCTTCCCAGTCAGCATCCCAGTAAACTACGAACTCATAACAGGAACGAGGTTCGAGGCATATCTGAACGGACGAGGGCGCATGAGACTATTGAGCATCAAGAATAAGTATTTCTCTGACAAGGCCGTTTATCTGTGGGAACTATGCTATGCATTCTTCGACTTGAGTCGGAGGGTTAAGGTAGAGGCGAGCAATCAGGAGTATATCTTGGTAAAGAACTTCAACATAGTTTTTGAAGCTATTATTGACGAACTAATAGGCACAGACCGCAACCTGTTGCCAAAGCGGCTGGCCGACCAAAGCGACGGGAAAATTGTAGATCACCTATGGATAGATGAAATCTTGTTGCCGACGAGCGACAAAGAATCAGCCGTCTATTACATTGGCGACTCAAAATACTACAAATATAGTACACCTGTGGGCGAGAACTCCATCAGCAAGCAGTTCACCTATGCCCAGAATGTTATTCAGTGGAGTTTCGATGCCCTGAAAGGAATAACAGAATGTAAAGACAAGCAGTACAAGATACGTCTGCGTGACGACAGAACGGAGGGATACAACGTGCTGCCGAACTTCTTCATCAGCGCGAAGGTGGACTTTGATAAGCTGGATTACAGCGTGGAGAACCTCCGTCTGCATGAAGGACAGAACCAACACGAGTCATCACAGTTCAGCGACCGACTGTTCGACCGCGATACGCTATTGCTGAGTCATTATGATGTGAACTTTCTCTTTGTACTGGCCATGTATGCACGTAATAACGCTGCCAGTAAGCAGGCATGGAAGAAGGACGTAAGGAAACGCTTTCGCGAAAGAGTGCAGAAGATACTGGATGAGAAGTACACATTCTTTGCCATGAAGGGATATGATGCAGCCGACTCAGAGCAATACATCACTACGCATTTTCAGGAACTGCTTGGGAAACTCTATCGCACACCAAACGATAAGAGTATATACACCCTTGCCATAGAGCGGAAAAGTGATGGCGAAGGGACATTGCTTCAAGAACTTCGAAAGCACTTCTATGTGACGGAGTGCAAACTGGAGGATAATCCACAAGACAAGATAGACGAGAAAATAGCACAGCAAGGACAGGTGCCAGTCGGCAAGTGTGTGGTAATAGATGACAATTATTGCGAACAGACGGCTGAGCAGATACGCAAGAATTACCGCTATGCCATAGGACTGGGCGACACACCTGGATCTCTTGCATTGGCCGAGGGCTTTATGAGTGTGCGATATCTTGTGTTGCACAAGCTGCGCTCTCCCATTGTATTTGAATTAAAATCTGGTCCTCACCTTATAACAGCAGCACAGTTGGGAGATACTCCTCACAAGATGAAGGGACAGGAGATATACATCCTGTTCCAGATTGAAACGGAGAAACCAGATGTAGCCGATAAAATCAGCTTGTTTGCCCTTACTCATCCTCCTAAGGGCTATACCATCAGGAATTCGTATGTGACGGACATTAATTCAATGATTCAGATGTAATGCTGGGAAACTCTGTCCTAAAGAGACCGTTTGGGGTACTTTGGAATATTTCAGTAATTATGCAATCTTTATAAAATAAAAAGCCCCGGAAACCTCCGAGACTCTTTCTTTTACTAAGGGTGCCCAGTGGGACTCGAACCCACGACATTCAGAACCACAATCTGACGCTCTAACCAACTGAACTATGGGCACCATGTGTGCTCCCTTTCTGAAAAGCGATGCAAAGATAGGGTTTCTATTTGAATCTGCCAACTATTTCAGGAAAATTTTTATTTCCCTATCTCAGTTCACATGTCCACTCTGACGGAAAATCGCAGAGAGCGACTGCAAAAACACTTGCCTATGATCGTTGAGCGTCTTTAATACATTAGCTTGAAGAGCTGAATCCATACCACTCTGGCCTTTTAGCTCAAATCCATTACGGTTGGCCAAGAAGAGAGCGATGCCTTCATCACTTACTGCATATATACGGGCATGATCTACCAAGTTTCGGTCCAAATAGTAGCACGTGCTACCTTCACAGAACAGATTTGTGACGTTCAATGGGAGGGAGAGAGAGCTCTGGTCTGATAAAGTAACCATGGAGGCATTCATAGAATTGTTAAGTGGATTTACAGCCTCTTGCTTCTTTGTCAGCAGGTAGAGAGAAGTCACTGCCACCAATAGGGCAGCGGCTACACTAAGCCACCGTTTTACAGCCCGTGCCCTACCCTGACGCTCCGATTGCAGCACCGTCTTGGGTAAACGAGCCTCCAACTGCTCCCAACTTCCTGTGGGGAGTGGCTCTTCATAGTCGTGCAACTTCTGACCGAAGCGCTCCAACCAAGGTTCTTTATTCTCTATTGCTTTCATTCTCTATTCTCCTTTATCCATTTCTTTATTTTCTCTGTCAACAGGGCCTTGGCACGTACCAGCTGTGAGGCTGATGAACGTTCCTTGATACCCAGCATCTCTGCAATCTCACGGTGCGATTTGTCTTCTAAAACATAGAGGTTGAACACTGTTCGATAACCTTCAGGCAATTCGCCCAGTAGCTGCATCAACACCTCTGACGGTATTTGTTCCACCTCATCGGCATCGGGCACTTCATCGGCTAATGGAGTAGAGTCTATATCCGTGCTCTCTCGCAACAGATCACTCTTACGCAGGTACTGCAGTGCCTCATTGCGCATCAGTACAAGCAGCCATGACTGCAATGAGCCTTCGCCACGTGATTCAAACTGAGCGATAGAGGTATAGACCTTGATGAAGCCGTCTTGCAACAGGTCGTGGGCAGTCTCACGGTCGTTCACGAAGCGCATCAAGTAGGCATAAAGGCGGGGGGCATACTGCTCATAGAGCACCCTAAACGCAGCATGGTCTCCATCTGCACAACGGCGAACTAATTCCTCTTCTGTGTATAACTTCTTTTGCACCTGTTCTACTATTTAAATGCTACGACTGCAAAAATACTGCATCTATTTAGAAAAATAAAATCTCAGGCAGGAAAAAATAGAAAAGCCCCCCTGAATAGAGGAGCTTTTCCAATAACTCTTAGCAAAATTACTTCTTCTCTACATCGATGAGCTTCCATATTCCAGCTGCACAAGCACCACCTACCAATGGACCAACGATGAATACCCACAGGTCTGCCAGAGCCTTGCCACCCTCGAAGAGAGCAGGGCCGATAGAGCGAGCTGGGTTCACTGAAGTACCAGTGAAGTGGATACCTACCAAGTGGATCAGGATCAGTGACAAACCGATAGCCAGACCAGCGAAGTTGTTAGTAGCACCATTGGTCTTAGCAGTTGCTCCCAGAACCACCAGCACGAAGATGCAAGTAAGAACGATCTCCACAATCAGACCATTGACTGTACCATACGTGCAGGCATTGGCACCAGTAGATGTAGTGATAACTGCACTTGGATCTGTAGCTACGATAGCAGCCAGCAAAGCAGCTGCAATGACAGCACCGATCACCTGGAACAGCATGTACATACCACAATCCTTAGCATCCATACGACCGCTGAGATAGCAGCCCAATGTGATGGCTGGATTAATGTGGCAACCAGAGATGCCACCGATTGTATAAGCCATAGCAACCACAGCCAGACCGAAAGCCACGGCTGTTCCTACGATTGAAGCGGTATCGCTACCACAACCCAGTGCTACTGCTGCACCACATCCCAAGAAGGTAAGGACAAATGTGCCTACCATTTCTGCTAAATACTTTTTCATAACCAATATAATTTAAATGAGTTAATAGTTCTCATACGCTTACTTGACTACAAATATATAAATAAACTTTAGAAAAAAACATTTTTAATGCCTTTTTATAATTAAAAATTCACTTTACGTTTGAGAATTCAGAAATAACCCTTACATTTGCAACGGGTTTAGAAGATGGCATAGCCATACTATTCAGTGGCTATGCATAATAACACGTTAATATTGTTTATTTATGTGGAAAGACGGCTATTCGTGAGAACAGCCGTCTTTTTTCATTTTCAGTCATCAAACCTCTGGAGGATGCTATCGTAGGCATCTATCCTTCGGTCACGGAGGAATGGCCACCAGCGTCGCACTTGCTCACAACGTTCCATATCCACTTCCGCCACTAAACACTCCGATGTCTCGTCACCTGCCTGGACGATGATTTCTCCCTGCGGACCAGCTACGAAACTATGCCCCCAGAACTGTATGCCATTGGTTTGCCCTGAAGGATCTGGCTCATGCCCCACTCTGTTCACTGCGATCACAGGCAACCCATTAGCCACAGCATGTCCTCGCATCACAGTTTGCCAAGCTCCCTGCTGACGGGATTTCTCCTCAGCTGTGTCTGTACTCTCCCATCCTATGGCTGTAGGATAGATCAGCAGCTCTGCCCCACGCATAGCCATCAGGCGGGCACCTTCTGGATACCACTGGTCCCAGCAGACCATCAAGCCCAGCTTTCCGAGTGAGGTCTGTATGGGTTGGAAACCTAAGTCGCCTGGGGTGAAGTAGAACTTCTCATAGTAGGCAGGATCATCAGGGATGTGCATCTTGCGATATTTACCTGCCATAGAGCCATCGGTATCGAAAACCACAGCTGTATTGTGGTAGAGTCCTGCAGTCCTATGCTCGAAGAGTGAGGTTACCAACACGATACCCAATTCTGCAGCCAACTGACCATAGAAATCGGTAGAAGGGCCAGGTATAGGCTCTGCTAAGTCAAAGTTGCCCACATTCTCCACCTGACAAAAATACAAGGAGTTATGCAGTTCCTGCAACACCACAAGCTGTGCACCCTTGGCTGCACATTCACGTACACCAGCAGCCATAATCTGCTTGTTCTGCTCGATATCCGATGTGCAGGCTTGCTGCACCAATCCTATTTTTAGCATCGACCCAAAATTATGAATTATGAATTTTATCTTTTTTCCACAGTCTCGTCATATCCTCCAATGTTTTGCCCTTAGTTTCTGGCACTAACTTCCATACAAAGAGGGCAGCAACTACGCAGATGACACCATAGAGCGCATAGGAAAAGAAATGACCAAAGCTCACGCCCATACTACCCAAACGCATGTTGTACATAGGCAAGAATGTAGACGATACGATGAAATTGAATATCCACTGGAACGCCACGGCAATGGCTACTGCCTGACTGCGGATGGTGTTAGGGAAAATTTCCGAGATGAGCACCCAACAGATAGGACCCCAGCTAAACATGAACGAGGCACTATAAACCATGATGCTCAGCACAGGAATAATGCTTGGAATGCCACTTACCACACTGCTCACAGCTACTCCAAAGGCACCGATAGCCATGCCCACAGAACCACTGATAAGCAAAGGTTTACGCCCTAGTTTCTCCACTGTAAACACAGCCAAGAGGGTGAAGGTGATATTGACTACACCCATCATCACGGTCTGCACCATCGGATTGCCCATACCCATACTCTCGAATATACGCGGAGCAAAGTAGAGCACTGCGTTGATACCAATGGCCTGCTGGGACACACTGAGCATGATACCAATGAAAATCACCATCCAGCCATAAGCGAAGAGGCGCTCGGTCTTCTGCTCTGCCGTACTGCGAATCTCACTAAGAATAACCTGGGCCTCAGATGCTCCATTGATGCGTGTCAGTACCTGCAAGGCACGCTGGTCTTGACCACTCATCACCAAGTAGCGCGGAGTCTCTGGCACCAGAAGAATGAGTAAGGCAAAAAGGCCTGCGGGCACAGCCTCACTGACAAACATCAATCGCCAACCTGTAGCAGTGGTCCACGCTGCAGCTTCTGGATTAATCACCTGATTCACCCCATTGACTAGGTCCACCACAGGATTAGCGTGACTTCCCAAGATCAGGAAGTTGACGAAATACACCACCAACTGACCAAAGATTATGGCAAACTGGTTCCATGACACCAACTTACCACGAATGCCAGAAGGAGACACCTCTGCGATATACATAGGACAAATGGCAGAAGCCAAACCTACACCGATGCCTCCCAGCACTCGGTAGATGTTGAACATCACCAGCAGAGCAAACGAAGGCACACCCTGACTGAAGAACAAGAACTCAGGGTTATAGCTACCCAATGCAGACAAGAAGAACAACACACCAGCCACAAAGAGTGAGCGCTTACGTCCCAGACGGGAGGCAAAGATACCCGAAAGGGCACTACCTATGATGCATCCTATCAGTGCACTAGAGGAAGTGATGCCATGAAGGGCATCCGTGTATTGGAAGTCGGATGCTCCCATGAAAAACGCCTGCAGGCCCTTCTCTGCACCAGAGATGACTGCTGTGTCATATCCGAAAAGCAGACCACCTAATACTGCCACCAGGACGACAGAGAAAAGGTAGCCGGAGCTACCTTTTTCATTGTTTGCCATAGACCTATACCTTATTTAATATACATGTTTACGATTGCCTCATAAAGTTCTTGCTTACCACTATGCTGTGTAGGCTCTCCGTGTGCCTTGGCATAGTTCACCAGTTCTTCAAGCGTCATCTTGCCTTCCTCGAAACGCTTACCCTCACCACTGTCGAATGAAGCATAGCGCTCCTTCACCATCTGGCAGATAGGAGAATTCTCCAGGAGGTCAGCTGCATTCAGCAGGGCACGGGCCATGGCATCCATACCACTGATGTGGGCGATGAAGATGTCTTCAGGATCAGTAGAATTACGACGCAGCTTAGCATCAAAGTTAGATCCGCCATTACCCAGACCACCATTGCGGATAATCTGCATCATCGCCTGGATGAGGTCGAAGTTGTCGATTGGGAACTGGTCTGTATCCCAGCCATTCTGATAGTCACCACGGTTGGCATCGATAGATCCCAGCATACCATTGTCCACAGCTACTGTAAGTTCATGCTCGAAAGAGTGACCAGCCAATGTAGCATGATTCACCTCAATGTTCACTTTGAAATCCTTGTCCAGTCCGTTGGCACGCAGGAAGCCTATCACTGTCTCTGTATCCACATCGTACTGATGCTTGGTAGGCTCCATAGGTTTTGGCTCAATCAGGAAAGTACCCTTGAATCCCTTGGCACGGGCATAGTCACGGGCAGCTGTCAGCATCTTGGCCAGATGGTCTTTCTCTCGCTGCATCTGCGTGTTGAGCAAGCTCATATAGCCCTCACGACCGCCCCAGAACACATAGTTGGTACCACCCAACTTGATGGTAGCATCGATGGCATTCTTGATCTGCACGGCAGCACGAGCCACTACGTCAAAGTCTGGATTAGTAGCAGCACCGTTCATATAGCGCTTATGCCCAAAGACATTGGCAGTACCCCAGAGCAACTTGATGCCTGTTTCCTTCATCTTCTCCTGCAGATAGTCAGTGATGGTCTGCATGCGCTCCTCGTATTCCTCTATGGTGTCAGCCTCTTCGATGAGGTCTACATCATGGAAACAGAAGTACTCAATGCCCAACTTCTGCATGATCTCAAAACCTGCATCTGCCTTAGCCTTGGCACGACATACAGGGCAAGCCCCCTCATCCCAAGCATATGTACGGGTCTGACCACCAAACTGGTCACCGCTGGCCTGTCCCAGTGTGTGCCACCAAGCCATGGCAAACTTCAGCCAGTCTTTCATTTTCTTACCCATCACCACCTTCTCTGCATCGTAGTAGCGGAAGGCCAATGGGTTCTTACTCTCTGTTCCTTCAAACTTTATCTTCCCTATCTGTGGGAAAAACTCTTTCTTCTCCATAGTCTTAGAATTATGATTTTTAAATTATGAATTATTCTTAAGGATGTTTTTCCAACGCTGGTAGGCCTCCTGATAGGCCTCCAAATGCTTCATATCTGGCTCTATCACATCCAGTTTCTTCAAATATGTGAAAGCATCTTGCATTGTACCATAATACCCAACCCCAATGCCTGCACCGCGTGCTGCACCTACAGATCCATCGGTATCAAACAGTTCCACTGTAGCACCAGTGATGCTGGCCAACGTCTCACGGAAAAGCGGACTAAGGAACATGTTGGCATGCCCAGCATGAATCTTCTTCACCTGCAAACCCATCTGCTCCATAATCTCTATGCCATACTTGAAAGAGAACACGATGCCCTCTTGGGCTGCACGGAGCAA
The DNA here is from genome assembly GCA_937891085.1 of uncultured Prevotellaceae bacterium. Classification (GTDB taxonomy): domain Bacteria; phylum Bacteroidota; class Bacteroidia; order Bacteroidales; family Bacteroidaceae; genus Bacteroides. Next base: position 11,518 of record CALAEY010000003.1, read on the forward strand.
ATGACGCTGATTATGCACATTGAAATTCAGTCCATGAACAGAACAACCAGTTTCCTCATTCCGTAACATGCGTTCAGCTCCATTACCAAAAGGCAGTATGCTCACACCATCAGCTCCTATAGGTACCATCGAAGCCATCACATTCATCTTGGCATAGCTCACATCGGGAGTTACGATGTTCTTCCGAATCCAAGAATTCAATATACCTGTACCATTGATGCAGAGCAGCACACCCAGACGGGGTTTTGCCACTCCATGATTCACATGGGCGAAGATATTCACACGCGAGAGCGGATCGTAGCATACCTTATCATTCACGCCATAGACCACGCCAGAAGTACCAGCTGTAGAGGCAATTTCACCTGGATTCAGTACGCCCAGCGAGAGAGCGTTATTTGGTTGGTCACCAGCTCTGTAGGTCACAGGGATACCAGCTCTCAGTCCCAGTTCCTCAGCAGCAGAAACACTCACCCTACCCTGTTCGCCAAAGGTAGGACGAATCTCTGGCAAGATTTCTTCTGGGAACCCAAAGTGCTGCAGCAAGGCGTATGCAGGATGGTTCTCCTTGAAATCCCACGCGATGCCCTCTGACAAGCCAGAGACTGTGGTACACACTTCTCCCGTGAGGCGCATGCCAATATAGTCGCCAGGGAGCATCACCTTATGTATACGTTCGAAGAGAGCGGGCTCATTCTGCTTCACCCAAGCCAATTTAGCAAGGGTGAAGTTGCCAGGAGCGTTCAGATAGTGCGTCAGGCAGTAGTCACTTCCCAGAGCATCAAAAGCCTCCTGCCCGTATGGCACAGCACGAGAGTCGCACCAGATGATGCTGTGTCTCAAGGGTTTCAAATCCCTGTCTACACACACCAGCCCGTGCATCTGGTAACTGATGCCTATAGCCCCCACCTCAGCTGCGGGCACCTCAGACAATACCTCCTGCGTGCATTGCTTCAGATAAGTCCACCAACTCTCAGGGTCTTGCTCAGCCCATCCAGGTTTATGCGCTATGATTTCGGCTTCTTGTTTAGGATAGAATGCAGAAGCCACACACTGACCAGTCTCTGCACAGACCACGCTGGCCTTCACGGAAGAACTTCCTATGTCATAACCTATTAGATACATGCTACTTCAGCTATTAGATTTAAGTTATAGTTAACAGCACGCTAAGGTAAGACAAAAAAATAAAATAAGGAAATAACAAGGCATAAAAAAAAGGCGTTGGAAACATCAGACGTGCCCGAGAGCAACATCTTATGTATCCGACACCTTTACTAAAGGGTCTTAAATTTGTTTTCTAATTCATTAAGCGAGCTTAACCAAAAGGTCAGCTTCCTGCTCCTCAACGATGAGCTTGTCTTCTCTCAGCAGCCAACCCAGACCCAAGTACAGGTCCTTGTCGCTTCTGATCTTCAGAACCTTCTTCAGTTCCTTAGTAGTCAAACCATCTGTGCCATTCAAAGCGTTCCAAATCAAACCTGCTGTTTCACCAGCTTTTTCCTTCAACATTTCTTTTTACTTTTTAGTTAAACAATATTGTTTGTAGGTAAGGGAAATACCTTATCCCTTCTAAATCCGCTGCAAAGATAAGAAGAATATGTTATATAACATAGAAAATTCGTTGTTTTTTTAATTTATCATCAAAAATATTTCTTTTAGGCGTTTTTAAGGGAGATTTGAGAAGGTTTGATGCGGCTCTGTATACTCAACTCTCTCCCAGAGAAGAAACTAACATTTTGTCATTATCCTCTCCACTATCAGGAAAAATCGTCACCCTTCAGTGTCAATTTGTCAATAAATTCCCCCAAAAACGTAGTGGCACCAGATTTGCATTATCTGTAGCGGATGCGATCCTGAAAATGAGTGCATCCAAGAAAAAAGAAGTTTAACCATTTAATATAGGAGATTTTATTATGACACCTGTAAGAAGAAATCAAGATTGGTTACCAAGTATTTTCAATGGATTCTTTGATAACGATGAGTGGATGACCAGAGCCAATGCCACTGCTCCTGCCATCAATGTGTTTGAGACTGAGAAGGCTTATGAGGTAGAGCTGGCCGCTCCTGGCATGAAGAAGGAGAACTTCAACGTCCACATCGACGAAGACAACAACTTGGTTATCAGCATGGAAAAGAAGGATGAGAACGAGGAGAACAAGAAGAACGGTCGCTATCTGCGTCGTGAGTTCTCATACGCTAAGTTCCAGCAGACCATGATCTTGCCAGACGATGTTGATCGCGAGAAGATTGGTGCTCATGTAGAGGACGGCGTGCTGCACGTTGACCTGCCTAAGTTCACGAAAGAAGACAAGGAAAAGGCTAAGAGAGTGATCAATATTGCATAAAACATTAAACATTAAAACATTAAGCATTAAACATTAAACATTAAGCATTAAACATTAAGGCTGCGCAGTCTTTTGACTGGTGCAGCTTTTTTTATATGGTATCCTGACTGTTTTCGTTGCTGGCATGTTTAGGCTGAGGTCATGCATTTTAAGGCTGATTCTATGGTGTAAACACTGGCAGGCAGAAGTTTGCTGGTATGGGAGAAAAAGAGAACTTTTACGTTAGATAAAGTTCTTGGATTAACCTTACAAACTTTAATCAGCAGTGTTGTCTGTACGATCAGCAGTGCTGTCTGTACGATCAGCAGTGTTGTCTGTACGATCAGCAGTGTTGTCTGTACGATCAGCAGTGCTGATTAAACTTTATCTCTAAACAACCATGCTTTTATTAGTACGAAGCAGATGTTTTGCATGTAAGATTCCTTTTATTTATATGGATGATTTATCATTCATCCGCTTAGGAAAAAATCCCTACTTCGATTTTTCCTTTCACCTTTCACCGACACGTAGATATAGCATAACTATCATTCATTATCTCCCGTGAAAGGAAAACGGTTTACTTTCACCACCTTTCACCGTCTTTCACCAATAAAGGAAAAAGCGCGTGAAAGGGCGTGAAAGGCGGTGAAAGGACAGGCATTTCCTTTCACTATAGATTACGCATAATCCTCATGCGCTTTCATGGCTTTGGTGAAAGGTGAAAGGAAAAATGCAGATGGGGCGTCTTACTTCTTTTTCAGCGCCCAAGCCAGAAGGTCGGTCATGTAGGGACGGCTATCCTTACCCCACCAGCGGGTCTCCATACGATTATGGGTCTTACGCTCACCATCGGGATAGCCCAACAGCAGGCCGACCATTGTATCGCCCCCTACATAGAGCTTGCCCCCATTCTTCAGCTGCACATAGGTGCCATGTAGATAGCCCTCCTCCATGCAGACGCTGACAGGCGTACCGCCCGTCATCAGGCAGGCACCGCTATAAGGTATCTCGTAGCGCTCCTTGAAAATCTCGTTCTTGAATGATACGGCACCCACATTGCCAGGCAGAGGCACATCCTTACCTACCTCGATGCCGAAGGGGCGGAACACATCATTGGCACCATAGCGCTCCACATCCACGCGGTGGTTATCGTCGACGAAGAAGATGAGCGAGCCGCCCTTCTTTACATACTTTACCAGTGCCTCTTTCTCTGTGGCTGTGAGGTCTTTCTGCAGCTGGTTGGAGAGTGGTGAAAGCATCACCAGCACATCTACACCCTTCAGCAACTTGGAGGTAATCTCAGCCTCCTCATTGACCACAAGCTGAGCACCCACTTCAGCCGCCATCTCAGTATAGGCAGGTACTACCAGCGGATAGGTTTCATAGCCCTCATAGACATCGCGGCACTGTGAGTGTGACAGGTCGAACATAATGGTTTTCTGTGCATATACGGCACTTGTGGCGATGAACGCCAGCAGACAAGCTAATACAATCTTCTTCATATCATTAATTTTTTTTGTAGTGCAAAAGTAAGGAATCGAGCGATGCCAAGCAAGTGGTTACCTCTGGGTAAGTAAGCATGAGGACGCAAAATATCCCATAATTTAAGCCTTATTTTTGAACAAGTTTAACAAGGATTAACTACAAACAAAAAGGGAATGCCCCCGAAAGGCATTCCCTTGTATAACGCTGACTGCAACGCCCCCGCCCTTTCAAGGAACACCCCCTGGGAAGAGGAGAGGTCGAAGCTGCTCAAGAGATTATTTCTTGAAGAGTTTTCCTGCAAAATCGCGGAAGGCACGGCGCCACGTGAGCCACTCATGGGCTGTGCCCTCAGAGACGAAGGTGACGCAGTTGATGCCTTGCTTCTGCACAGCTGCTGTACTGGCAGGGAATCCGAAGTTGCCTTCCTCGGAACCCCAGCTGATGTGCAAGAGACGCATCTGCTTGTTGAACGCAGCAGGATCGGCAAAGGCTCCGCCAAAGACGGTCTTCACGTTCTCATCATTGACACGGAAGAGGCCGCTGAGCAGTCCTACCCAAGCGAACTTATCCATCTGGTGACGCTCGAACACAGTAGAAGTGGTCTGACCACCACCACGAGAAAGACCAGCCATAGCACGGTTTTCACGATTAGGAATAGTGCGGAAGGTCTTGTCGATAAACGGTACCAGATCATCAATGTAGATGTCGGAAACGGTCTTGCCAGGTACGTCGCGGATATCTGGTGTATAGCGCATATCACCACTCATCACCACTACGATCATCTCCTGAGCCTCACCAGCAGCAATCATATTGTCGAGGATGAAGTCCACATGACCCTGATCTACCCAGCCAAGTTCGTTCTCACCACTACCGTGCAGCAGATAGAGCACTGGATAGCGCTTCTTACCCGTCTCATAGCTAGCTGGCACATAGACGTTGATGTGACGATAGGTGCCGTTGGTCTGTGAGTAGTAGTTCAGCGAACGCACCTGTCCGTGAGGCACATCCTTGTTGAAGCGGTAGTAGCTGCCTTCAGGGCCTTCTGGCACCTCGATGCCACCCGAAGTCAGCCCATAGCCATAGTAAGCATGGCTGTTAGGATCAGTCATACGTGCACCGTCAACGGTCACGAAATAGTAGTGGAAGCCCACTGGCAATGGGTCGGTCTCAATGGTCCACACGCCATCGATGTCCTTGGCTCCCTTGAAGTCATTCGGCACGCTCACAGTCACAGAATGTGCCAGTGGCAGGTAGAACTTGAAATAAGCCTTCCGCGTCTGCGGATCTACTCGTGGATACTCTTGACGCAACATGTTGGTTTCAGAAGGCTTGGTGCCTCTCTCATACTCAGTCATCGCCTTTGGCAGCTGATTGCCTGGCTGCTGAGCGTAAAGCCCTGTCACTCCAAACAGCATCAGGGCAGCAATAATGGTTTTCTTCATAACATTAGAATTTAATTATCTGTTCAAAGTTATCTATTAATTTTATCATAAGCAAATAAAATCATGAAAATAAAAAAGAGGGAACACCCCGAAAGGCATTCCCTCTACCCTTAGATTATAGCAAGTAATGAAAATTACTTCAAGAATTGTTCGATGCTCATGCCAGCAGCCAAGCCCTGAATCTCGGGCACCAGACGGGTGAAGTGAGCAGAAGCAGAGTGAGCGTCGAGAGATGGCTGGTCTTTCCAAGTCTCATAGATCATCAGCTCCATAGGACGAGTCACACTTGAGAGGATGTCATACTCCACTACACCGCTGTCCTTCAGAGAAGCAGCAACCAGTTCCTTAGCCTTGGCAATGATCTGAGCCTTAGAAGCCTCATCCTTGGCCTGCACGTGGCAGTTGATACGGATGGTGGTACCCTTAGCCTCTGGCGTAAGGGCATCGATGCTGAGCTCACCCAGAGCCTGCATCTGTGGCACGATGGTAGTGAAGTGAGAAGTGGCAGAGTGTGCATCGAGTGATGGCTGGTCTTTCCAAGTTTCATAGATGAGGAGCCAACCCGGACGGGTCTCGCTCTGGAACATGTCATACTCCATAGCGCCAGCATCCTTCAGAGAAACAGGGATGAGCTGACGAGCCAACTCGATGGCAGCAGAAGCCTTGTCGGCCGTCACTACGAGGGGAGCGTTCAGACGAATAAATGCTGGAGCCTCAGCAACTGGTTCTTCTGCAGGAGCGGCTGCTTCCTGCTGAGCGCCCTTATTGGCGCAAGAGGTGAAAAAGGCCACGCCCATCAGAGCCACGCCCATAAAAATCTTCTTCATTTTCTTTCTTTTGTTTAATGTTATACTATTATCGACTGCAAATTTAAAGGTTTTCCGCTTTTCTTGCAATAACTTACCCAAAAGTAAGTAACTGCACGAAAGATAATAATTAGTAAAAATGCCTTTTCCCAATGCCCCACATTACGTTTTTTTAAACACATCACACATCGTAAAAGACATCTTTATATACTGAGGAACCTATGACAAAGCGCTGAATCTGCATACTCTCGTCATAGACTTCAATGCTTATCTGTATAACGATGCAACTTGGCGCTGCGGTCTTTCTGTACCCCTCGGGCATACTTTATCTCTGGATAACCAAAGCCTACAATGATGCCCATGTAGTGGTCCTCTGGAATACCCAGAAGTTGGCGTGCTTGAGGCACATCCTGAATCACACTGGCGGCATAGCTCATCATCACTGTACCCAGTCCGTGAGCATTGCAGATCAACTCGAAATAAGCACTGGCGATATTGCAATCGGCAACGGCATCAGCTGCCCACTGTCCCACAGCTTTCTGATGCGCCACAAACAAGTGAGGGGCTCCACAGAAAAGCATGTCATCCTTACGGAGTTCTTCCTCCGAACGCTTCATGATATCATACATCCTGAGGTTCATACCAGCACTGAAGTAGCCCCTGCGGGCATTGGCTTCCATCCCTTTATACGCCACCTCCCAGAGGCGATACATGGCATCCACATCGTCTATCACAGTGAACTCCAAACCCTGAGCATTGCCTCCAGTAGGCACATTGTTCATATCTTGCAAGATAGTATCCATCAGGGAGCGCTCCACATTCTGGTCGATGTAGCGGCGACAGGAACGGCGGGATGCCACAAGGCGATCTATCTGCTGCCCCAAAGTGGCATCTGGCAGAGGTAACGACTGTTCTGGCCGCTTACCAAAGATACTGATGGCACCTTGTGAACACACAGCCAAACAATGCTGACAACGCCAACAGCCTCTCCACCCAAAGCGCTCAAAAGACTTCATATGGGGCAAGCCTTCTTCCATCTCCAACACCATGCCAGAGCACACTTTCACGCACTTGCCACAACCAATACACTTGCGCTCGTCAACGAAGAAACGCGCTTTCTGTTCCATTCCCATATCTGTTTATATTTTTCTCAGCAACTCAACATCCAGTGTCTCTTGAAATACCATATAACGCTTCAGTTGCGGAACAGCCAACTGTGGATAGTCACGATTGAAACGAACTAGTGTGGTATCATCAAACTCGGCTGCCATACGCTCAAAGGGAAAACGGATGATACCCGGTGTATTGAAACCCACGCCAAACTCCAGAAGCAGGAGTTTCTCATCGGATGCCCGTCTCACAAAGTCCTGATAGCGACTGGCTTGCTGATGCCAGCGTTCGTCTTCCACGAAAGTGTCGTCACAACGGAGATTAGGTGTCATAGGTTCTCCCGTCTCTGGTACTCGTGGCACCAGCTCCGTAGGTAACTTACAATCCTTGGTGGCAGCCAGCATCTGCATCACCATCTCTTCATTATAATAGAGTTTCTTTGGCGTTCCGCTGGCAGGTTGCAGATAGGCGTAGTCTCCCTGTGTAGCAAAGATACGGTCTGTATCAAAGCCCGCTTTCTGGAACTGAGCATCGACATTGGTAGTGAGTACGAAATAATCCTTTTCCCCGACCAGCTCCAAGAGTTGCCTATAGAGCGGCATCGCCTCTGGCTTAAAGCGGGCAAACCAGATATGATGAGCCCAATAAGCCCAGCGCTCCTCCTCCGTAGCGAAGGGGTAGAACGAAGAGCTGTAGAGATCGGTAATGCCATAGCGCTCTATCCACGGAGCAAACTCACGCTCAAACGCCTCGCCGCTATACACCAAGCCAGCAGCCGCAGATAGTCCTGCCCCCGCCCCTATCAGCACATGATCAGCTTCTCGGAGCAAGCGGCTTAACTTCTCTATTCGCCGGTCCAGTGACTCAAGAGATGCAGGAGTATGATCGAATATGTGATGTAAAGATATCATCTTCTATACTATTGTTGTTAGTGCAAAGATAGCTCAAGGAGAGGCATCCTGCAAGTAGGTTCTTGCTGGTATGTAAGTTACCCATAGGTAAGCATTGGGCTTACTACAGCACTTATAGAGCTCTGCTTTATGAATCTTTAACTACATTACACCAACTGACTATAGATATCGAGGTCGAGTTCTTTGAAGACATTGAACACCACCGTCTGAACACTCTGGCAAGGGAACTTCCGCACTGCCTCTACGGCTATCTCTGCAGCCCGTTGGTTGGGGAAGTGAAACACCCCAGTGGAGATACAGCAGAAAGCTACACTCTGCAAGTGGTGCTCCTCTGCCAGTTCGAGGCAAGATGTATAACAGCCCGCCAACTGCAGTTCCTGTCTGCCAGAAGGCAATCCGTAGGCGATGATGGGTCCCACGGTATGCAGCACATGACGGGCTGGGAGATTATAGCCTTGCGTGATCTTGGCACGACCAGTAGGCTCGTCGTGCCCCTGCTTCTGCATCAGTTGGTGGCACTCCTCTCGCAGTTGAATACCAGCAGCCGAGTGTATGGCATTGTCAATGCAGGCATGAAGCGGAGCAAAGCAACCCAAAAGCTGGGCATTGGCAGCATTCACGATGGCGTCTACCTGCAAACGGGTGATATCGCCCTGCCAGACGTAGAGTCTTGGAGACACATCCCCTCTGCCACAAATACCTGTACGAGCCACATCCTCTAGCGTCACCACGCCCTTGTCTTCTCGCTGTAGGCGTAGCTCTACATCCTGAGCCTGCAAGAACTCCAGTGAAGCAGGTTTTGGCTCACGCACATTCATCAGCGCCCGCATCAGTCGCTGCTTCTCCGCCAAGCTCGATGGCAGAGCGATGTTTTCTCCCCGTTCCTCAATCAGGTAACGCAGGATGACATCCAGATTCTCCATTCGCTCGTTCATACGCTTTCTCCTTATAATAATTATCAGAATTAATCTGCTGAATGCAAAGATAGAAACATTTTTCGTATTTTTGCAAAAAAGATTTGTTAGCGAGCGTCATGAATATGAATATTCCATATAGGCAGTGGCGTGCAAACATTGACCAGCTCACGCCAGAGAGTCACCGCATAGGCAGCGACTTGCTGCTCATTGACCAGCAGCCTCACGATCAGGTGATACATCGTCCGTTGATAGCCGATGCAACGACAGCCATCATCTATCGACAGGGAAGCGCCACGTTTTCCATAAACATGAAGCGCTACACTATTCAGGCGCCCTGCATGCTGGTGATTCTGGAAAACAGCATCTACTTCTCAGAGGAGACCTCTGAGGACCTCTCCTATCAAGTCATCGTGATGTCGAAAACATTCACAGACTTACTCTTTCAAGACATGGGCAGGATTCAAGAGCTCCATTCGGAGTTTTATCAGTCACCAGTGCTTCATCTGGGCGACAGCCTTCAGATCTATGAAAACTACCTGCACCTGCTTCAGAACATTCTTCGATCTTCAGAGTCACCCTATCGTCTGGAAGCAGCTGCACACCTCACACTAGCCATGTTCTATGGCTATAGCTACATGACGTATCAACCAACCACACATCAACTCACGCGTGACGAACAGCTCTATGCCCAATTCACAGACCTTCTCCAGACACACTATCAGCAAGAGCGTTCTGTGGCTTTCTATGCAGACAACCTTTGTATCACAGCCAAGCATCTGAGTGATGTGGTACATGAGATAAGTGGAAAATCGCCCCTTGCTCTTATACAGGAATATGTGGTCACAGAAGCAAAGGCCCTACTCTACAGCACAGATATGACCATTTCGCAAATCAGTGATCATCTGAACTTTGCCACCCAATCGGAATTTGGCAAATTCTTCAAGCGTGTGACTGGTATCTCCCCTCTTCAATACCGCAAGGAGTCCTAAAAAACGCCAAATCAGAAAAATCGCCCAATTCGCCCGAAACATTACCCTTTACGTGTGTATCTATTCGCCCTACCTTTGCAACATCAAAAGTTAACTGAATAGACAACCCAAAAACGTAAAGATTATGAAAATAGCAAATCCCAATGTAACCCTGGCAGATGATGCCAGAATCGGTGTGAAAGAAGAAGTAAGAAGTGGTTTCCTGGACTGGCTGAACGACTATCTATGATAGGCGACGATGGTGAGCTGTATAGTGTAGGCGGAAGCATTCTCTCTATGCATCAAGAGCAATTGGACTTAGTTGTTGTGAATATGGCTAAGGGACGAGGCAGAGCCCATCAGCTGCCCCAATCTATATATAAGGTGGGACGATACCCTGGCTTTGAACTGACACGCATGTTCCGCTATCCTAAAGGCACCCTCCAGATAGAGCAACGTGAGCATAGCATCTTGGTGACCTGCGGTCCTAACTATACGGTGGAATGCTTCGACAATCACGAGTGGCACTTGCAGGTTAGCTCTGGTGACGGTCTATATAGTGCCGACCTTTGGCATCGCCCACAGGGCAATCCACTGTGGTATGGACGCGAGACACCTTCTGCACTGACGCAGCATAGCATCACTTACGGCTACAACTGGGCTGGCCCTACTGATGGTGTGATGTGCTATGAAGGCAAAACCATCAAATTGAGGGGCTTTGGTATACGTGAGCGCTATGTGGCTGTTGACTCATCTGCAGCTGAGTTAGGGGCTTGGGAAGACTGGGGATTCTTAGCCTTCGACGACTTGCACTGCTCACTCTACGACATGCGTTATGGCATGAAGGACCTGTCTGTCTATGATGCCGTTACAGGAAAGCACTACCCTGAAGGCAAACTGACCATCGAGCATGAAGACTGGGCGTTCCTACGTGAACTGGACGGATTCATCCCTACGAAATACCACATTACCATAGAGCTGGAAGACGGCGTGTTGCAATTGGAAGCTCAGGTATGTAACGCTACCACTTGGGGGGTAACCCATAAGGTCCCAGACAGCCCCGTGGCGACATTGACCTTCGAACATCTGACAGGTAAGCTAACTCTGAACGACGGTACTATACGCACCCTGAGTGGGGGCAGAGGCTCAATGAGCGTACGACAATGGCATGCTTACCCCAACATCCTGCCACGTGAGCTCTATACTGACGAGCAACTGGCTGGCGAGAAGTTCCAGACACTCTGAGGACGAATCATCGATAGATGTATTGTTGAAAGCTCTTAGTTCAACTAATAACTTATTTTAACTATATTTCTTCAGCAATACATCTATCTTTGTAGGCACAACCATCATTTATCGAGCTTTATGATCACAGCAAGAGAGATAATCACCCACATGGAATCACTGCAGAATGAGCAGCAGCGGGAGGTATTGATGGGCTTTTTCAAGACGGGCCTTGGGGAATATGGCGAGGGTGATGAGTTCCTCGGGCTGAAGGTGCCACAGACACGTGAGGTAGTGAAAGAGGTATGGAAGGAGGTGCCATTGGATGAAGTACCAGAACTGCTGCGGAGCCCATGGCATGAGGTGCGCCTCTGCGGACTGCTGATACTGGTGGCAAAGTTCGATGCTGCTGCCAAGAAGAAGCAAGAACAGGAGTCCAAGTATATCTTCATACGTGATGAGATTCTGACGATGTATCTGGCTCATGCGGAGCAAGCCAACAACTGGGATCTGGTGGACCTCTCCGCCCCGAAGCTCCTTGGAAAATGGATCATGCTACCAACAAACCTCGCTGGAGAAACAGACGAAATATCCTATAAGCGAAGTGTGATAGACGAGCTGGCACATAGCACCAACCTCTGGCGCCAACGCATGAGCATGGTGTGTACGTGGGAAACCTCCCATCAGGGCAACCCTTCTTGGTGCCTACGCTATGCAGAGATGCACCTCAGACATCCGCACGAATTGATGCAGAAGGCTGTGGGATGGATGCTGCGTGAAATGGGGAAACAAGTCAGCATGGATCTGCTTCGAGACTTCCTAAAGCAGCATGTTTCTGAGATGCCTCGCACCACCCTTCGCTATGCCATCGAGAAGATGGATGATGCGGAACGTCGCTTCTGGATGAAGGTATAAAAAAATAAGGCCATGCAAGCATGACCTTATTAACTCTCTCGTAAATCGTCAAAATACCTTTATCTTAATCTATCTGCAGCCCTCACCATCACCTCATCGCGGAAAATGCCCCTGAAGGCCAGGTAGCAGAGGATGATGCTCACAGCAGGCAGAGCCAAGCCGATGCCTGGACGGAAGCTCACATCACCAATGCCGTCTTTCAGCGTGAAGATAAACACGGCAGCAGCGATATAATAGCCTATCAGCAGCACGGCATTGAAGACTGTCATGCGAATCTGCAGCATGCGATTGTGATACAAGAAAAGAGTTGTCACAGCAATCACAGCACTGAGGATAAGCAAGCAGAGCAATCCCCAAGTAGACTGGAACTCACCGTTGGCAAAGCTGACGCCCAGAGGTTTCAGCACATGCGTGGTGATTCCATCGGCCTCGATATAAGAACCAATGGAGATACACATAGCTACCACCACTGCGACAGCAGCCAGCAACAGATAAACGGATTGAATGCGCTGTATCATAGGTCCATTTTCTCCTTATCCTTTGCAGGATTACGATAGTAGGTCTTACCCTCCATGAACTCCTGAACGGCCATCAATGTAGGCTTTGGCAATTTCTCATAGTAGCGTGAGATCTCAATCTGCTCACGATTCTCAAAAACTTCCTCCAGATTGTCGTTGTAAGAAGCGAACTCAGCCAACTTCTTAGAAAGGTCATTCTTGATATCTACGCTGATTTGATTAGCACGCTTGCCCATGATGGCAATGGTCTCATAGATATTGCCTGTTTCTGCCCAAAGTTTCTCCAAGTCGCGCACCACTGTGGTGTTAGCGGCATTTGTCTTTCTGTAATCCATCTTAATCTATTAATTGTTAATTTCTATCTTATTCTTCATCCTCACTGACATTAGAAAGCACCTTCTCTGCCTTTGCCAGCATATCATCGGCCTCACCCTTGTACTTGCTCTCTGGGAACTCATTCTTGAAGGCATAGCACTCATCCAATGCATCGCGATAGCGGTCTATACGCTTGCTTGCCACACTGTTGGCAGCCATATCATACTTGGCACGCATCACCAGATAGGAAAGTTCCTCGCGATATTCGGTATAAGGATAATCTTTCAAGGCGTTCTGAGCCGTGATGACACAACTCTGATAGTTGTTTCCCAGATAGTTACCCATGTTATAGTACAGACGAGCGGAATAGAGTTCCTTCTCTACGAGCTTGTCCTGAAGGTCGAAAATCATGAATTCTGCCTCATTCTTCTTCTCACTCTGTGGGAACAGCTCCACAAATGACTGCAACTCACTGATAGCACTATAGGTTCCGCTCTGATCCAGACGAGCTTCTGGAGAGTAAAGGTAAAGCGACTTTCCGGAATAGAAGCGTGCTTCCTCAATGAACATGCCACGTGGATAGGTGTTGACGTACTGTGAGAAGCTCTCATGAGCCATCTGCAGATCATTGTCGTTGTAATAGCTCATGCCCAGCATGTAGAGAGATTCTTCACCCTTGTCCGAACCCTTGAGCACCACAATCACGTCATTCAGCAGAGTGATGGCCTTCGTGTATTTGCCCTCAGCGAAGAATGCCTTGGCAGCCTCGTATTTATAGGATCGGTCATTGTAGTTCAACAATCGGTTGAATCCCTGACAGGAACTGAACAGTAGTACTGCCATCAACGCTATTATATGGTACTTCTTCTCCATTCTTATGCAAATAATGCGCAAAGTTAGACATTCGCAACGAATCTACCAACTCCTCTGTATTAATTTTTGAAAAATTCACTATCTTTGTTGCCCATTAATGCATTTGTCATGAGTAATTTTGAACTTACATCTACTTATAAACCCACTGGCGACCAGCCTGAAGCCATCCAACAACTCACGGAAGGGGTGCTGGAAGGACTCCCTGCACAGACACTTTTAGGTGTCACTGGCTCTGGTAAGACTTTCACCATAGCCAACGTGATAGCCAATGTGAACAAACCTACCCTCATCTTAAGTCACAACAAGACACTCGCTGCTCAGCTCTACAGCGAGTTCAAGAGCTTTTTTCCCAACAATGCGGTGGAATATTACGTGTCATACTACGACTACTACCAGCCTGAAGCCTACCTACCAAAAACGGATACCTATATAGAAAAAGACCTGGCCATCAATGACGAGATAGATAAACTGAGACTGGCTGCTACCTCTGCCCTACTCTCTGGCAGAAAAGACGTTATTGTGGTCTCTAGCGTAAGCTGTATCTACGGCATGGGGAATCCAGCCGATTTCTATAACAACCTCATCGAGATACAACGAGGGAAAAACTTCAGTCGCAACGTGTTCCTCCGTCGACTTGTGGAATGTCTGTATGTGAGAAATGACGTGGACCTGAATCGTGGCAACTTCCGAGTGAAAGGCGATACAGTGGACATCTACTTGGCATATGCTGATCATATACTCCGCGTCATCTTCTGGGGAGATGAGGTAGACAGCATTGAGGAGATAGACCCTATCAGCAATGTATGCTTGGGGAAGTTCGAGGACTACAAGATTTATCCTGCCAATCTTTTTATGACAAGTAAGGAAAGCACACTCAGGGCTATCCATGAGATAGAGACAGACCTACACGATCGTGTGAACTGGTTTGAGGAGCAGGGACTCTATGCTGAAGCCAAGCGCCTGAATGAACGTGTGACGTATGATATGGAGATGATCAGGGAACTGGGACATTGCTCTGGCATTGAGAACTACTCCAGATACTTCGACGGCCGTGCTGCTGGTACACGTCCCTACTGTCTGCTGGATTTCTTCCCCAAGGACTACCTGCTGGTGATTGATGAGAGCCATGTGAGTGTGCCACAGATCCACGCCATGTATGGAGGTGACAGAGCCCGCAAGGTGAATCTGGTGGAATATGGCTTCCGACTACCAGCAGCGATGGACAATCGGCCGCTGAAGTATGAGGAATTTATCGAGCTGACCCCTCAGACCATCTATGTGAGCGCTACCCCAGCCGACTACGAACTTCAGCGTTCGGAAGGCATTGTCGTAGAACAGGTGATACGTCCTACAGGCCTGCTGGATCCAGTGATTGAAGTACGCCCAAGCACAAACCAGATAGACGACTTGATGGAAGAGATACAGCTCCGCATCGAACGTGGAGAGCGTACGTTGGTGACTACCCTCACCAAACGTATGGCTGAGGAACTTACAGAACATCTGCTCAATGCTGGGATCAACTGCAACTACATCCATAGCGATGTGGATACGCTGGAGCGCGTGAAAATTATGAGCGACCTTCGTGAAGGCATCTACGACGTACTGGTTGGTGTGAACCTCCTGCGTGAAGGACTGGATTTGCCAGAAGTATCGCTGGTAGCCATCATCGATGCAGATAAGGAAGGCTTCCTACGCTCTGAGCGCTCCCTGACTCAGACAGCTGGTCGTGCCGCCCGCAATGTGAACGGCATGGTCATCATGTATGCAGACATCATCACTGAAAGCATGCAACGCACCATCGATGAGACTAATCGACGCAGAGAGATACAGCTTCGCTACAATGCAGAGAATGGCATCACCCCCAAGCAGATTCAGAAGGGCAAAAACCTCAGCGTCTTCAAGGGTTCTATCGATGCCTTTGAAGCAAATACGGGAACATCCGCAACCACGAATGCCGCTGGAAAGAAACCTATCCCTTATGTGGAGCAAGAGCATAAGGTTTATGCAGCTGCCGATCCTATCTTGGGGTATATGAACAAGGAGCAGCTTGAAAAGAGCATAGAACAGACTCGCAGACTGATGAAGAAAGCCGCCAAGGAACTGGAGTTCATCCAAGCTGCCCAATACAGAGACGAGCTCTTACGCTTGGAAGACCTGTTGAAGGAGAAGTTTGGAGATTAATAGATAATGGGATAATGGAGAGTAGAGAGTAGAGAGTGGATTAAGGTGAAAATTGGGTCTCTGTAAATAATTTTCAATTTTCAATTTTCAATTCTCAATTATATAAACTACCTTTGCATTCGAATTAATCAAAATATTCAAAATTAAAATGAGCGAACAAGCACCTTTTAGAGTATTCTCTGGTACCAATTCCAGATACTTAGCAGAGAAAATCTGCGCTGAATTGGATTGTCCTCTGGGACAAATGAACATCACCCACTTTGCTGATGGCGAGTTTGCAGTGTCTTATGAGGAGTCTATCCGTGGAAAAATCGTTTTCTTGGTTCAATCTACCTTCCCTAACTCAGACAATCTGATGGAGCTCCTCTTGATGATTGATGCAGCTAAGAGAGCTTCTGCCAGAAGCATCGTGGCTGTGATCCCTTATTTCGGCTGGGCAAGACAAGACAGAAAAGACAAACCTCGTGTTTCCATCGGCGCTAAGTTGGTGGCCGACTTGCTTTCTGTGGCAGGTATCGACCGTCTGATCACAATGGATCTGCATGCAGACCAGATTCAGGGCTTCTTCAACATCCCTGTTGATCACCTGTATGCCTCTTCCGTTTTCCTGCCTTACATCGAGTCCCTGAATCTGGAGAATCTGGTGATTGCTACCCCTGATGCAGGTGGTTCTAAGCGTGCCAGCTCTTTTGCTAAATACTTAGGCGCCCCTATGGTGATCTGTGACAAGAAGCGTGAGAAGGCTAATGTGGTTGCTTCCATGCAGGTGATTGGTGATGTGACCAATGCAGACGTGGTGCTGCTGGATGACATCGTAGATACAGCTGGTACCATAACGAAGGCAGCCAACCTGATGTTGGAGAACGGTGCTCACTCTGTACGTGCAATGGCCAGTCACTGCGTGATGTCAGATCCTGCCTCGTTCCGAGTTCAGGAGTCAGGTTTGGAGGAGATGGTCTTCACAGACAGTATCCCTTATACTAAGAAGTACAGCAAGGTAAAACAGTTGAGCATCGCCAAGATGTTTGCTGAAACCATTCGCAGAGTGGTGAACAACGAGTCCATCAGTTCACAATACCTTATTTAATAAGATAAGTCATAAAAAACAAGGTGTCGAGAAAAATCCCGACACCTTGTTTTTAATGCCCCAACCAAAGGTCATAATCGCTCAGACGTTTGATGATTTGTTCCTTGCCTTTTTTCTGTTTTTCTTCCTTCTTCCATTTATTCACTAATTCGTGTGCTTGTTCCCAATAGATATAGTTGTCTGTACAGATATAGAGTGTACAGATCAGAAGGGCTTTAGCCAACTCTGCCTTCACACAAGGGAACAACGCTTCAATCTCTCCTAGCATTTGCAATTTCTCCTTGTCTTTACCTAAAACAGTGTATGCCAATAAAATTAGGCACAAGCGCTTACTACGTGTGATATCCGTATCTACTTCGAGATTACCAAATGAGCGGACAACCTCTGTAGCCACACTCCTGTCTGCCTCAGTCAGTTCATTTTTCAGGAAATGCCCCATAGCAACATGCAAACCATACCAATACTTGGATGAATCCAACCGAAAATAGAGGTGCTTACTCTTCTCATTGAGAGAAATCAATTCATATTGATCTGCATCAATATGAATCAATGGCACCCACAACAAATCTTCAACTTGCACAACAATATCCTTCCGTCCTGAGCCATTATAACTCACTAAAGTCGCTTCTACACCAGCGAATGGCCCACTAATGATGCGTATGCGGTCTCCCTTCGACAGCTGATACACAGAAGGATCCAGAAGCGGGATTTGATTAGCATAAGCAGATGCGATCCACCTAAAGCGCTTCATCTCTGCATCTGAGACGTAAGGATAGCGTGCGTTGGGCCCTTCTCCCCTCCGAGGAAGGAAATTCATATTGGGGATACGACGTTTGATTTGGAGAATCTCATTGACAGATGAGTAGATGAACACGTAATTATATAATAAATACCTCTTTTGCTTGCTAACACCATTGGAACCCGATTGCATCGGTATATAGGTAGGGGCAAAGAAATCAAAAGATTTCTCACCCATAGCCACCCTTCTAAGTCTCTCAGCCTCAAGATCCACCTCGCAGTTCTTTGTTGTAGCAGGCAACTTCATGACATACCAATGCTCTGCCTGAAGGCTTTTCAGATACTCAAGACGATCTTCCGAATCTGATAAGAGAGAGAGTTTTCTAATACTCATGGCTGCAGACGATCGTTTTTATAGGTCCCCTTTCGGATGACGTTTCCGTCTTTATCTGTCTCCGTGAAAGCACCCTCGCGCTTACCTTCCTTGTAAGAGCCCTCGAAGCGCTTTCCGTCCTTGTCCACTTCCACACCCTTACCGTCTTTCTCACCCTTAGAAAAGTGTCCTGTATAGACGGTGCCATTCACTTGGGTCAGTTTACCTTCCCCATCGAAGAGGTTGTTTTTCCACTGACCTTCATACACATCGCCATTGTTCCAATGGTAGGTTCCCGTTCCACTGCGCTCGCCATTGAGCCATTCGCCCTCATAGACAGCACCATTGGCCCACGTATAGGTACCCTTGCCATTCTGCAGGCCACCCTTGTACATGCCAACGTACTTATTGCCATCGGCAAAGTAACAAACACCTTCGCCATTGCGTTCCCCATTCTCATAAGGGCCCTCATAGCGATCACCTGTATGGGAAAAATAGATACCCTTGCCATGCTGCATGTCATTCTCCCAGTCGCCTATGTACTTATCGCCATTGGCATATTCGAACGTGCCTTTTCCAGAGCGCTTGTTGTCTTTCCAGCCACCTTCATACTTAGAGCCGTCTTCCCAGTAGAACACGCCCTCACCTTCTTTCTTATCGTCTTTCCAGTTGCCCTCATAGCGAGCGCCGTTCTTCCACGTATAGGTGCCCTTTCCCTCACGCTTATCAGCCACCCATTGGCCTTCATAGACGTCACCATTATAGTAATACATGGTACCATCTCCCTGCTGATAGTCTTCAAACCACATGCCATCATAGCGATTGTTGTTGGCAAAGTAGTAGATGCCCTTACCATGCTGCTGATCTTGGTGCCACTGTCCTTCATACTTCTCACCATCTGTGAAGGAGTAGATACCGTAGCCTTCTCTCATCCCTTTCACATAGTCGCCCTCATAGGTGTCGCCCGTAGGGAAGGTAGTCTTACCCTTGCCGTCTGGCTTACGGCTTTTCATCTCTCCCGTATAGACAGCACCATCCTTGAAGGTGTATGTCTTGATGGAGATAGCTTGGTTTGTATTAGAGCCAAACAGATTGCCCAGCACCTGAGCTTGGGTCATGGTAGGTGCTATAAGCAGTGCGATGAGTGATATGATCGTATATAAATATTTCATTCCTATTCGTTTTCTTTTCGCTGCAAAGTTATCATTTACCAGCTAAAATAAAAAAGAATACCTCATTTTATGACATTTTTTTGCCTGAAACCACTTCTTTTAAGGTCTCTTTACATAAATATCGCTGTGCCAAGGTCCTGATATCCTCTGCTGAGGTATCCTGAATGGCCAAGAAGAAATCTGTGAAATAGGTATCCGACAGATGGAGTGTATGGGCATATATCCATGCATCTGCCCAAGAGATGGCTGATTCATAGCCACGACACAGGTCGCCTATCATATAGTTGCGCACCATTTCCAGTTCGTCACTTGGAACCAACTCCTGCTGCAGCAGATCTATCTCATGGTAGACCTCCGAAATGAGGGGTTCCACAAACTCTGGCGTCGTCTCAGCGGCTATCAGCAGCATGGGGGCGATAGGATAAGAAGATATTCCTGCAGAAATGCCATAGGTATAGCCCTTCTCCTCGCGGATGTTGGACATCAGCCTACATCCGAAGTAGCCTCCGAAGATGGTCAGCATCACACGGAACTTCAGGAAGTCGGGATCATCACCATTCAACGTTACATTGCCCATGCGCACCGAACTTTGAGTGGCTTCTGGCAGTTCTATGAAGAAGCGCTTTTCTGGGGCAGTCTCCACCACGAAATCCTTATGCTTTGGATTCCCCTGTGGCTTGCCAAAGGACTCTGTGCCAAAGTGCTGACGCAGCATATCCAGATACTTGTCCGTCACTTTTCCAGACACGAACAGGGTGCAATTCTGCAAATGATAGTACGCCTCGAAGAAGTCTTTCAGCATAAGCGGATTCACGCGTCGGAAGTCCTCTTCCTCTGCAGACATACCAAAAGGATGATTAGGTCCATAGAGCGCCTTAGCGAAAGTCTTACGTGCCAGGACATCCGTCTTCTTCAAGCCTATGAAATACTGCTGCAAGTTATTGGCCACCAAGATATCCAACTCCTTCTGAGGGAATACGGGCTCTTTCAGCATAGACTCCACCACATCGAGGGTATAAGGCAGATACTTCGTCAGCGAATAGAGGGTGACAAAGGCATGGGAAACAGACACTGACAGATCGAGCCAAGCTCCATAGAAGTCGAGTTTCTCTGCAATCTCTGCTGCTGTCATCGTGGAGGTTCCCTCACGCAGCATCCTATTGGTAAAAAGCGACTGCAATTTCTGTCCCTGATGCCACCTGCCAGCATCAAAGATGAAGTCGATGCGGACTATCTCCTTATCTCCTATATTCAGTACATTCACTGGTATCCCATTGGGGAACGTGAGGTGCTCAGGAGCTATGACATGAAACTCATCGAGCGTCTTTATCTCTGGTTGTAAACTCCTATCCAACATGATTCTTCAAAAATTCTTCTGCCCGCTTAAGGTCGTCTGGCGTATCTATGCCGATAGTCTCCACATCCGTCATACCCACCTTGATGGTGTAGCCATTCTCCAACCAGCGCAGCTGTTCCAACGACTCTGCCAATTCCAGCGAAGACTGTGGCAGCGATGTGATCTCATCGAGCACCGTTCTCCGATAGGCGTAGAGTCCTATATGCTTATAATAGGTGTGATGCTTCAGCCACTCAGACGGTTCTATGCCACGCAGATAAGGGATTACGGAGCGACTGAAGTAGAGGGCATGTTGATCCTTGTCCAGCACCACCTTGGGCGAATTAGGATTCTGCAGCTGCTCTATCGATGCATCGGCGCCAAAGGGCTTCACCAACGTAGCTATCTGGGTGGCGGCATCATCAAAGCAATGTTTCACAGTCTCTATCTGCGATGGGTGGATGAATGGTTCGTCACCCTGAATATTTATCACTACGTCGAAGTCGCCCCCCACTTTCATGGCAGCCTCACGACAACGATCCGTGCCACTACGATGGCTGGTGGAGGTCATCACCACCTTGCCTCCGAAATTGCACACCACCTGGGCAATGCGCTCATCATCCGTAGCCACATAGGCATCATCTACACAGTTCACCACCTGTTCATACACCCGCTGAATCACAGGCTTTCCTCCCAAAATAGCCAAGGGCTTGGCTGGAAATCTGGTAGAAGCATAGCGGGCTGGTATCAATCCAAGAAACTTCATCGCATCCTTATTTAGTTCGGCAAGTCCTTCTCTGACGTAGGCACGCTTCAGGTCTTCTGCCTTGAACACCTCTGCCTCACTTGCCAATAAATCAATATCTATTTTTATCACCTCTCGTGCTTTGTCCTGAGGACTTCTTCCTATCTCGCGCTCTATCTGCTTCAGGCTGTCGATGAGCTGAACGGCCGACAATGTAGATGTGAACTGTGCCACTTGGTCGTAGAAGACCGACTGGTTGTGCAGTCCTAAGGGCATTGTCTTTACCAGCGTACTGTAGCGAATATCTGGAAAGAGGACATCAAGTGCTTGATGAGCCTTTGAGACATTGATTTCCGGATCGGTATTGCTTCCTATCGAAATCTGATACCTCATGGCTTCCTCAGCGCTATCAATCGAAAATCTCGTCCAATCCAGCATTGCCCACAGGGGTCTCGCTGTCCTCCTCAGACTCGTCAC
The DNA here is from genome assembly GCA_937891085.1 of uncultured Prevotellaceae bacterium. Taxonomy (GTDB): domain Bacteria; phylum Bacteroidota; class Bacteroidia; order Bacteroidales; family Bacteroidaceae; genus Bacteroides. The sequence goes on from CALAEY010000003.1 coordinate 33,432, forward strand.
GACAAGGGTCGAATCCGTCTGGGAACACGAAGCGGTCGTCCTGCGTATAACCAAGTTCTGGGTCGGCAAACACCTTGTTCATGTACTTCGCCCAGATAGGCAATGCCATAGAGGCACCCTGACCATAGGCCATCGTGTCGAAGTGGATGTCACGGTCTTCGCCACCCACCCAGCAGCCAGACACCAGTGTAGGCGTGAAACCCATGAACCAACCGTCTGAGTTGGAGTTTGTGGTACCAGTCTTGGCACCCATGTCGGCTGTGATATTGTAGCGTGAACGCACGCGTCCGCCCGTACCACCATTCACCACCGCACGGAGCATATCCAGCATCTTGTAGGCACTGCTCTGGCTGATCACCTCATTCATGTCTGGAGCGAAAGTCGCCAAGATGTTGCCATCGCTGTCCTCGATACGACTGACGAAGAGTGGCGCTATGCGTATGCCCTTGTTAGGGAAGGCGGTGTAGGCACTCACCATCTCACCTACGGAGATCTCACACGGACCTAAGCAGAGTGATACGGTAGGATCTATCTCTTGGTTGCGGACACCAAAACTGTGTATCAGGCGCTTCAGGCTATATGGACTAAGCTTGCTCATCAAGTAAGCCGTGATCCAGTTGTCAGAGTTCTGCAAGCCCCATTTCACTGTCACCACCTCACCATAGCGGTTACGGCTGGCATTTCTTGGAGTCCAAGGCCGACCGTTCTCATCCAGCAAGGTATATTCCACGTGGCGCACGGGGTCGCATGGAGAGATGCCGCTTTCCATCGCCAGCGTATAGAGGAATGGCTTGATGGTTGATCCCACCTGGCGGCGTCCCTGCATGGCCATGTCGTACTGGAAGTAGTGGAAGTTAGGACCGCCCACATACGCCTTCACATGGCCGTTTCTTGGGTCCATCGACATGAATCCTGAGCGCAGGAAGTACTTATAGTAGCGGATAGAATCCATCGGAGTCATCACCGTGTCTATGGTACCGTCCCAAGTGAAGACAGACATCTCCTGAGGGGTATCGAACGCCTTGTTTATCTCTGCATCGGTAGCTCCGCCGTTCTTCATCACACGGTAGCGGTCAGACTGCTGCTTGGCACGGTTCAAGATACCGTCCACTTGCTCCTGAGAGAGGCGTGAGGTATAAGGTGCCGTCTTGCGTCCCTTCTTCTCCTTGAAGAACTCGGCCTGCAGCTCCTTCAGATGCTCCGTCATAGATTCCTCTGCATAGCGCTGCATGCGTGAATCAATGGTAGAGAACACCTTCAGACCATCGGTATAGAGATTATACTTAGAACCATCTTTCTTCACATTCTTTTCGCACCAACCATAGAGCGGATTGGTTTCCCAGTTCAGGGAGTCCTCGTAGTACTGCTGAGCCTGCCAAGCCCTGTAGTTGGCCTTGTCTGGCTTCTTGGCAGAGAGCACGCCACGCAGATACTCACGGAAGTAAGGTGCCAAGCCTTCCTTGTGATCCACCCGATTGTAGTGCAGCGTCAGAGGCAAGGCCTGCAGGGAGTCGCACTGGGCAGACGTGAGGTATCCAGCCTTCTCCATCTGGCTCAGCACCACGTTCCTGCGTCCGCGAGAGCGCTCGTTGAAGCGCAGTGGATTGTAGAGCGATGGGTTCTTACACATGCCCACCAGCGTGGCAGCCTCCTCAGGCTTTAGCTCCGAAGGCTCACAGCCGAAGTAGGTATAGGCGGCCGTCTTGATGCCCACGGCATTGTTCAGGAAATCGAACTTATTCAGATACATCGTCAGGATCTCTTCCTTGGTGTAGTAGCGCTCCAGATTCACGGCTATCACCCACTCTATCGGCTTCTGCATCAAGCGCTCCAAGGTGTTCTCTGCACTCGGAGAATAGAGCTGCTTGGAGAGCTGCTGAGTGATAGTACTACCGCCACCTGCATTCTTCTGCATCAAGATACCACGCTTCAGGATGGCGCGAAACAGACCTATGGCATCGATACCAGAGTGGCTGGTGAAGCGGGCATCCTCCGTAGAGATGAGCGCCTTCACCAAGTCGGGTGAAAGCTCCCTATAGCCCACATACACGCGGTTTTCCTTGCTCAGTGAGTAGGTACCCAGCACTTCGCCGTCGCTGGAGAATACCTGCGTAGCGAACTTATAGTCGGGGTTTTCCAAGTCTTCCACTGGAGGCATGTAGCCTATCCATCCCTTGGCAATGGCCACAAATACACCTACAAATACCAGAAAGCCAATTATCAATAAAGCCCAGAGGGCAGCAATAATCTTCTTAATCATCTTTTACTTAAAGTTAATACGTGGTGCAAAGTTAGGGAATTATTACCAATCTAAGCACTTTTTCTCTGCTAAATATTGTTGCAAGATGAATTATTATTGTAATTTTGTGCTTTGAAAGATAAATTTAAACTTACAGATTATGTGGAGAAACATTGTTTTTACTGCGACATTGTGCCTGACCCTCGTGGGTTGTGCCAATAAGAATACCGAGGAAAAAGACCTCTATGCACCTATCAAAGTGGAAGTTCCACAGCGTCCAGAAGGCCAAGAAGACATGCTGGCTTTCCGTGCACCAGCCATCGACACCGTGCGTGTGGGATTCGTAGGACTGGGCATGCGTGGCCCTGGAGCCGTAGAGCGATTCACCCATATCCCTGGCACCAAGATCGTGGCGCTGTGCGACGTGCTGCCTGAGAACGTAGAGGGCTGTCAGGAGATTCTCCGTAAGGCCGGACTCCCAGAGGCGGCTGCCTACAGCGGCGATACGGAGGTTTACAAGCAGCTCTGCGAGCGTGACGATATCGACTTGGTGTATATCGCTACCGACTGGATCCACCATACGCCTATCGCTGTCTATGCCATGGAGCATGGCAAGCACACAGCCATCGAGGTGCCTTCTGCCACCTCACTCGATGAGATCTGGCAGCTCATCAACACCTCTGAGCGCACGCGTAAGCACTGCATCCAGCTGGAGAATTGCTGCTACGACTTCTTCGAGCTTTCTACGCTGGCTATGGCGCAGCAGGGGATCTTCGGAGAGGTGCTGCACATGGAGGGTGCCTATCTGCATAACCTCGACCCATACTGGGGTGAGTACTGGAACAACTGGCGCATGGACTTCAACCGCCTGCATCGTGGCGATGTGTATCCTACGCATGGCTTCGGTCCTATCTGCCAGGTGCTCAACATCCATCGCGGCGACCAACTGCAGACGCTCGTAGCTATGGATACGAAGGCTGTGAACGGCCCAGCCTACATCAAAAAGACCACAGGTGAGGACGTGACCGATTTCCAGAACGGCGATGAGACCTCTACCCTTATCAAGACCGCTCAGGGCAAGACCATCCTCATAGAGCATGGCGTGATGACTCCACGTCCTTATAGCCGCATGTATCAGGTGGTGGGCACCAAGGGCTTCGCTGCCAAGTATCCTACCCAGCAGCTCTGCCTGCTCCCTGAGATGGTACCTGCCGACCTGCTGCCAAAAGACATTAAGAATAATTCAGAATTCATCGCTACTAAAGAACTTCAGGATGCTCTGACCGAGCGCTACCCTAACCCTATCCTCACCAAGGATCTGGAAGAGACGGCCAAGGAGGTGGGCGGTCATGGTGGCATGGATTTCATCATGGACTATCGTCTGGTGTACTGCCTGCGCAACGGTTTGCCACTCGACATGGATGTTTACGACCTCGCAGAGTGGTGTGCCGTGAGCGAGCTTTCTCGCATCTCTCTGGAGAACCACAGTGCCCCTGTAGAATATCCTGATTTCACCCGTGGCGGCCAAGACAAGATCAAGGGCTTCAGCTACGCATTTAAACATTAAACATTAAACGTTAAACATTAAACATTTTGATATGGGAGCAGAGATAGTTGGTCATTTCCAGATAGAAGGTACAGTAGCGAAGGTAGAGCCACTGGGCAACGGCCTCATCAATGATACCTACAAAGTCACTACTACAGAGGCAGATAAGCCCGACTATGTGCTCCAACGCATCAACCATGCCATCTTCCAAGACGTGGATCTGCTGCAGCACAATATCGAGGTGGTCACAGCCCACATCCGTAGGAAACTCATAGAGAGCGGCACCTCCGACATCGATCGCAAGGTGCTGCGCTTCATCCCTGCAGAGAGCGGAAAGACCTACTATTTCGATGGCACCAACTACTGGCGCATGATGGTCTTCATTCCCCGTGCCCAGACCTTCGAGACGGTGAATGCGGCCTACTCCTACGATGCTGGCAAAGCCTTCGGACACTTCCAAGCCATGCTGGCCGACCTGCCCGAGACGCTGGGCGAAACCATCCCCAACTTCCACAACATGGAGTTCCGCCTCCAGCAGTTGCACGAAGCAATGCAGGCCGATGCCGCAGGGCGTGTGAAGGACATGGGCTACTACCTCGACGAGCTGGAGAAACGCGCCTCCTACATGTGCCAGGCAGAGCGGCTCTACCGCGAGGGGAAGCTCCCCAAGCGCATCTGCCACTGCGACACCAAGGTGAACAATATGATGTTTGATGAAAACGGCGAGGTGCTTTGTGTCATTGACCTCGACACCGTGATGCCCAGCTTCATCTTCTCCGACTATGGCGACTTTCTGCGCACCGCTGCCAATACCGCTGAAGAAGACGAGCCCGACCTGCAGAAAATCGGCTTCAACACAGAGATCTACGAGGCTTTCACCCACGGCTATCTGGAGAGTGCCAGCACCTTCCTCACGCCCTTGGAGAAAGACCTCCTACCCTATGCTGTGGCCCTCTTCCCCTACATGCAGTGCGTCCGCTTCCTGGCCGACTATCTCAATGGTGACACCTACTACAAGATCCGTTACCCCGAGCACAATCTGGTCAGAACCCGTGCCCAGTTCCGATTGCTGCAGTGTGTTGAAGAAAAACTACTTATCTGCAGGATAGACCACCCCTAGCTGCCTTCGTACCTCATCGATAATCTGAAGGGTGGTGAGGGATGCGAAGTGTGTATTGATGGTGCTCTCACGCTGACCTGTAAGGACGAGGTTGATAAACTCCTCTATCTCGTAGAAATACTCATCATGCGTCAGAGGCACGCCAATCTCCTCACGAACAGCAGCTGGTCCCCTACCCGACATGGCTGCCTGACGAGGCAGATAGGTAACTTGGTGAGCCACATGAATCTGGTCTATCAGCAGGTTTCCTTCCTCACCCTCTATCTCAGTAGGAAGGTTGGAGTTGGCTATCTTGGAGTAGAGCACCGTAGCATTCAGTCCATCGTACTCCAAATTGACAGCCCCCTGCCCATCGACTCCAGTAGAAAGCTTCACCCCCAAGGCACTGATGCGCTTAGGCGCTCCAAGCAACACTACCATGGGATAGATGGTATAGATACCTATATCCATCATGGCACCATTCGACAGCTCTGGCTTGAAGGCATTGAGCACCACACCTTCCTTAAGCTTATCATATCTAGAGGAATACTGGCAATAGCTGGCAAAATATCTTCTCAAAGTGCCAAGCTTAGGCAGATGCTCCATCACCATGCGGAAGTTAGGATTCAGCGTACTGATCATGGCTTCCATGAGGGTGACACCATATTTCTCAGAAGCCTCAATCATGGCCTGTGCCTCACGAGCATTGCTGGCCAAGGGCTTCTCACAGAGCACATGCTTGCCATGACTCATGCAGAGAATGGCCTGCTCGCAGTGCTTATAGTTGGGCGAAGCAATATACACTGCATCTATCAAATCGCTGGAAGCCATCTGCTCCAGGTCTGTGAAGGTATGGGGAATGCCATGCTTCAGTGCAAACTCGTCCGCCTTCTCCTGAGTTCGTGAATAAAGCGCAACAGCCTCATAGCGAGGATCTTGACAGGCCCCCATGAGCACCCACTCTGATATTTTACTGGTACCAACGATTCCAAATCTTACTTTCATTTAAATCACATTATTAAATTTTTGCATTCTTGCATCTTTGCATACTTGCATCTTACTTAGTAATGATTTCCCTTCCGAAGGGATGCAATGCCAAGCCAGCCAACTTGAAGTGCTGGTTGCCGAAAGGAATGCCTATGATGGTGATGTAAAGCAGCAGTCCGAAAAGGATATGAATGAGCCAAATCCAGATGCCTGCTACGAAAAACCACAAGACATTCATCGCGGTGTTGAGACATCCCCAAGAATTGTCTACCTTGACAACCTTGGAGCCAAAAGGCCAGAGCATCAAAACACCAAGCTTCAGCGTCTGCAAGCCGAAGGGGATGCCGATGATAGTAATCATCAGCGCCAAGCTCCCCGTCAGATAGCCAATGGCCGACTCGAAACCTCCGAAGATAAGCCAGATAATGTTTCCTAAAAATTTCATAGCTACTTTATGGTGTATAAATCAGTTTCTTGGTCTGCATGTCGCGTGAGAAGTGCTTGAAGTGATCCCACATCATCTGTGCAGCAGGATAGAAGTTCCAATGTCCATAATTCATCACAGCCACCAGTTTCAACAGAGGCACATTACCCTTGCGGAGTGTACCTACCTGAACGGTAATACCCTTGTTGGTCTCTATCACCTGACGCTCGATATTAGGCTGTCCGAAAGCAGGATCAGCAGCGAAGTCGTATTCTTCCACCACATTCATGCCATTCATGGTCTCATAAACCTTCCAGGCATTAGTGATGCCATTGCCTTTCCAAGTATCAGGCCTTGGATAGCGAATCACCATATCGTCCGTACCACTGACGCTGACATAAGCCACTTCTACTGCACCACTCTTCTGAATGGCTTCGCTCATTACGCCATCACTGCCGAATGGATTGGCAGAGCCTGCAAACAAGCCACCACTCATGGCACCCACAGCCGCGAAGATATGCGATTTCTTCACACCTATGGCAGAAGAAGTCATAGAACCTGCAGACAATCCTTCAGTATAGATGCGTGAAGGATCCAGTTGTGGATACTTGCGGAGCAGCAATTCCACTGTGGTCTCTATGCCATCGTGTCCCATAGCATCAAAGCCTGGCTTACCCTGCCACTCCAGTTCAGCCACGAAGAATTTCTCTTTGGCAGCCAATTCTATCCAACCAGAAGTCTCTGCTTGCGTACGAGGATCGTTACCATTGCCATGAAGCAGAAGCACCAAAGGCACACTCTTAGGACGTACGCTCATGCCATCTGGGATATACTCAAACCACAGATACTTAGTAGGCAGGTAGCTCTGGATAGGCTGAACCACACAGTTGCGCTTCACACCCCACTCTTCCAAGTTCATCCAAGGTTCCAGCTCGTATGGACCATTCTCTCCGAATTTCTGACCCTCATAGAAGGTATGGTACTTATTATTGAAGCGATAGTTCTTACTCAGCAATTCTTTCCAAGCATCGTTGAAAATCTCTTCCAGAGTCTGTCCGTTGGCTTCACTGATCACCACACGCTGCAGAGGCTCTGCAGCATTGGTATAGATCTGCATGTGAGCATCCTTGCCCGTGCGAGTAGCCTGATTAGCTGCGATGTAAGGCTTGGCCACGTTGGCAGCACCCTTACCCACAATGAAGGCAGGAACAGGCACACTGCCCGTCTTCAGCACCTTGCCAGCTTTGCCATCGATGCTCACGATGCCTGCTATCTCACCTGCAATAGGAGCAATGTGCTGGTTGACGAAGGTAGCGCCATTGCCAATACCTATCACTTTCAGATTAGAGATCACACGCATGCTGTCTATCAGTGCCTTGTAGACCTCTACGTCCACCTTAGCATCATAGGCTTTTCCTGCAGGATTGAATACGCTCACGCTGGAAGCGAAATCTTGCTTGTTGATACCCAACTGAGCTACCAATGCAGCAGCCCCCGCTGCATCTACTGCCTGATTTGGGAAGATCAGGTAGGATGGCGTGAAGCTACTGAAACGCGCATCAAGATGGGCAGAATCAAGTGGCACCATAGGCGCACGATAGCTGAGTACCTGCGCATTGCCACGCATAGCAGTAAAAGTCTGCGCTGTGGCAGAGAAGGACACTAATGCCATCAGGCAAATCAGTGACAGAAGATTTAATGCTTTCTTTTTCATTCGAAAATATTTAATTGCGAGACACCCATTTCATGGCATCTCTGGTTAATAATTCTGTTTTCAGACAAAACGGAGGAATACAGGTGACAGTGTGTCATCTGTGGCTGATGGATGGGGGCTGGTTTAAGTTTTACAACGACCAAGTTGGTCAGGAAATTTCATTCGCGTGCTCGTA
>CALAEY010000004.1 GCA_937891085.1 uncultured Prevotellaceae bacterium
GGGCATCGAATCTACAATAGAAACCTATCGGCTGGTTGCGGATAATCATTATAAACTACTATCCTTAACAGTGCATGCATGTGTAGGCAAAGGGTACGGATTGTATTCAGGTGGCAATTGCTCAGATTCGAGAGCTTTGATCGCTTCTGGACGTAGCGCATCTCTCCGAATACCGATAAAAATAACTCTTTCTCTTGATTCTGGAACTCCGTAATTTCCTGCATGGAGAACTTGCGGAGTTAAAACAATATATCCATTCCCGTCAGCACTGGCAAAATCTTGCTGAATAATATCCTTTACATTACCTAAATTAACCAACCCCTTTACATTTTCGGCTACGAAAACCTTTGGTCGGGTAATGTCTATAACCTGTTTCATCCAATAGTAGAGTTTCCCTCTACTCTCCTCGGAAGGTTGATCGGCTTGTCGTGTTTTTCCTTTGTCATCTTTCAAGGAATCAAAGCCTAGCCGCTTACCCGCAACACTGAAGTCCTGGCAAGGAAATCCTCCAGTTACGACATCTATGCCATTAGGAAAAATCTCCGCACCGCTTTGATGCATTTTTACAAGATCAACAATACTTTGATTATGGAAGATTTCTTGAGCATAACCAAAACGTTTCATGTAAGTAGTCCATGCCAATTGGGCTTCTGGTAGGATATCATTGGCAAAAACTGTCTTAAACTTTGTTTTACGCAATAAAACCCAACCATCACCCATATCATACTCCACATTTGGGTCTTTTGAAGGAAAAGATTTCTCGCATGTTATAAAATTCCCTTCAAATCCCAAGTCCATACCTCCACATCCTGAGAATAAAGACAAAACTCTATAATGATTCTTCGGCTCTTCTTCAATAGGCTTAAACATCAAAGGAATCTGGGCCTCGGAAACAATATCAGAGTGTATTTCGTAACTGTCGGAATATGGAATACTTTTACTATGTATTTTTTTCTCTTTCATAATATGTGATTGCAAAGGTAATAGAAAACTAATTAAAAGTGCGCATGCATTACCTATTTTATTCCATATTTTTCTCTTTCCTCTGCCGCAACTAACATTTTTTCTTCCTTTGCCTCATAGTTTTCTTTTGAATGATCAAGTATAAATATATGATTCAATGTGTAAGCCAATGAGGTAAGAGTTTTTTCAAGTGTCTTTGGTCGAAGTTCGCACTCCCAAACCGTTATTGTATGCCAACCCATTGTCGATAATTTATGAATCTCATCTTTGTCACGTTGCTGATTGCGTTTGATTTTATTCTCCCAGAAATCTATATTCGTCTTCGGTTTTCTGAACTGATTGCAGTTCTCGTGACCATGCCAAAAGCAACCATTTACAAAAATGCAGGTTCTGTACTTCTTTAATACTAAATCTGGATGTCCTGGAAGTCGGGGGGCATTCAGCCTATAACGGAATCCTCTCTTCCAAAGCCATTTGCGCACTATCATTTCTGGCTTAGTATCCTTTGAATGGATAGCGGCCATTATCTTACTACGCTTTATAGAAGAAATTACACTCATTATCTCTGATTATTTCCTAGTATCTAAAACAAAAATAAGAGAATTACCCGAAAAGAGCAATAATTCGTCAATCTGTTATTGTTGAAATCTTCATTTCATAAATAACTTAATATTATTCCTTCACTCAAATAGTTTCTCCAGCTTTTTAGCCACTTCTTCTGGCAGCAGAACGCCAGAGTGTCCGTGAGCCCAATCAAACTCGGGGATAGCTTGCTGCAGTCTTTTAAGTGAGGCGTGGGGCTTCTCGCCTAAATTCAATGAATATATGGAAACCATATCTACATACATCCTGCGCTTGGTGGATCCTGCCCAGTCGTCTCCGGGGTATGGGTCTGACGTGAACTGCCCTATAAATGCAATGCCAGCAAATTCATCGCCTTCACGCATCATGTAGAAGGTGTCGCCTCTCCGGGCTTCCTGCCACTCGAAAATGCTCCAATTCAAACGGAACATATCATAACTATTCTTGCTTTCCAGGCATTCCTTAAAATTAGCCTCAGTGAAAGAGCTAAATGAAGGATTCCAGCGCATGAGGTATGACCTATGCTCTCTTGAATAAGGCACCACCTCGAATACCACCTCCCAAACGCAGCTATCGCCATTGGGGTCTTCTATGATGGGCTTGCCAGGACCTTGATAATTGACCCGAGTACCTACTTTGGTTCCCACACCGATGATGCGTGTCACGCATCCTTCTTCTCCTGCATGGAACACCAAAGACTGCAGACTCTCTTTGATGACGTATGGAAAGACACCGTCATTATAATAGTAACATCCACGGTATGTTTCTGGCACCTTATTGGTGACCATGACGAGGTTTCCGTCTATATTATCCAATAGCTTAGTCTGAATGTTTTCGGTGATTCGGGTGGTAAAGAAGGTGTATTCGCCACTACGCAGTTTGCGCATCACGTCACTATCTACATTTACTACAACGGCAGTCTCATTGGCATCAAAATCTCTATCTTCGGGTTTCATGGGTAATTACTTCTGATTATTTTACGACCACAAATATAGTAATAAAAATGATATTTTCATTTCAGTTTATCTCATAAATATGCGTACGCACATTTTGCCTAAACCTTGAATCGGGGTTCTTTTTCCTTCTTTTCTAACTAGTTCCAAGATGGACTAGGTTGAGTCTTTGATATTTAAGGTGTTGGCCTCGTTTTTCGTTTAAGGTCACAATTTGTGATCTTAAAATAGAGAAAGATTTTATCTTATGCAAACGAAAGCTCTTGTGATGTTGATGCTTGTTTCGATGGCTAGAGAAGATTTAGGACGTTTCACTCTTGATGTCATCACAAATTGTGATAACATAACGGCCCATTCGTCTTTTGTCAGTTAGCATACATTATTACTCAATTAAACTCAGTTTAACTCAGTTATATGCACACGGAGGAATATTTTATCGAACTTTTGTATATCTTTACGGCAGAAAACAACTAAAACAATGAATGGTATGGAAAATCACATTACAAGAGAGGCAGCGTGGGAACTGCTGAAAAAGTACAACAAGGAAGCGTTTCATCTGCAGCATGCACTGACGGTGGAGGGCGTGATGCGCTGGTTTGCACAGCAACTGGGGTTTGCTGAGGAGGTGGACTTCTGGGGCATGGTAGGACTGCTGCATGACATAGACTTCGAGCAGTATCCGGAGGAGCACTGCATCAAGGCACCTGAACTGCTGCGCGATGGCGGAGTGGGGGAGCAGATGATTCATGCCATCTGCAGCCATGCCTACGGGATTCATGTGGACGTGAAACCAGAACACCTGATGGAGAAGGTGCTTTTTGCTACAGATGAACTGACGGGACTGATCTGGGCGGCTGCGCTGATGCGCCCATCGAAGAGCGTGCAGGATATGGAGCTGAAGTCGCTCAAGAAGAAGTATAAGTCGAAGGGCTTTGCGGCTGGTTGCTCGCGCGAGGTGATAGAGCAGGGGGCAGAGATGCTGGGATGGCCGCTCGATGAGGTGCTGCAGAAGACGATGGATGCCATGAGGGCGTGTGAGGCGGATGTGATGGAGGGCATGAAGAGAGAGGGTGTATAAGAAACACCAAGCCCCCACGATGCCTGTGCGGCAAAGAGGGGGCTCAGCTCTTTGAAGGAGAAAAACGATTATTTGGTCAATCCCTTTGACTGCTTCACGAAGTCTATGATGCTGTCTACCTCGGGACCCTTAGGTACCTGCTCGATGATCTTCTCGGTGGCATCTTCCAGGCTGTAGCTGGTCTGGTAGATGAGGTAGTAGGCATTCATGATGTGGCGGATGGTGCGGTCGTCAAGCGGCTGCTTGTCGTTCTGACGCAGAATCTGGGCATTCACACCGTGATACTTGGCGGGGTTGCCTGCCATGATGATGTATGGCGGCACATCCTTGGACACGCGGCAGCCCGACTGGATGAAGCTCCAGCTGCCTACATGCACGTTCTGCTGAAGCTGGGCGCTGGTGCTGAGGATGGTGTAGCTGCCTACATGCGCTCCGCCTGCCAGTGTGGCCTTGATGCCGATGAGCACCCAGTCGTCGAGCTTCACATCGTGACAGAGGTGTGCGCCGTCCATCAGGAAACAATGGTTGCCGATGGTGGTGGCATCACCCTTATGGGTGGCACGGGCTATGACTACGTTCTCGCGGATGTCGCAGTCGTCACCGATGATCACACCTGTCTCCTCGCCTTTGTAGTGCAGGTCTTGTGGCACGGCTCCTATCACAGCATTGTGATAGATTACGGTGCGCTGACCTATCGTGGTTCCTTTCAGGATATTGGAATGTGCCTTGATGACACAGCCGTCTCCTATCTCCACATCGCCCTCAACGTAGGCGAAGGGCTCTATGGTTACATCCTTGCCGATCTTTGCGGCTGGATCTACGTATGCTAATGGACTAATCATAATAATTATGAGTTATAAATTATGAATTATTAGTTCTCAATCTCACGTCCGCCACCCAGGGCTTTGTAGAGGCTGATGACAGCCTGCATCTCTGCAAAGGTATCACTGACCTGTGCAAGCTGGGCACTGAGGTAGCTGTTCTGGGCGCTCAGCACTTCCAGATAGCTGGAGGTGCCCAACTGGAAGAGCTCGGCGGTGTACTCGGAGGCATTCTTGGCAGAATTTACCTGCACGGCACGGGCCTGGGCTTTCTCTTGGCACATCTCATACTCGAAGAGGGCGTTACTCACTTCGTTGCCTGCATTGAGCAGGGCGGTCTGGAACTGCAGCTTGGACTTCTCCTCGTTGGCCTTGGCTGCCTTCAGGGCTGCCAAGAGCTTGCCTTGGTAGAACAACGGCTGGGTGATGGAGCCTATCACGGTGGCGAGGAACTTGGCGGGATTGATGATTACGCCCAAGTTATTGGTCCATCCTGCCTGTCCGCTGATGGTGACCTGTGGATAGAAGGCAGCACGTGCCTGATTGGTGTTGTAGTAGTTGGCTGCCAACGCCATTTCAGCGGCTTGCACGTCGGGACGGTTGCTCAGCAACTGCAGTGACACGCCGGGATTGAACTGTGTGGGCAGGTGCTGGTCTTCCAGACGTCCACGCGCAATGGCCTGTGCGGGCTTGTTGAGCAGCAGGCACAGGGTGTTCTCTATCTCGCGGATGTTCTGCTTCAGGTCGCTCAGTGATGCTACTACCTGCATGTAGCCTGCGCGTGCCTGCTCTACAGAGGCGGCATTGGCGTAGGAGAGATTGGTCATCTCTTGCATGGTCTCAGTGGTGCGCTCCAACAGCTTGCTCATGTCGGTGCTGATTTCAAGGTTGCGATCGAGCATCAGCAGGGTGTAGTAGAGGTTAGCCACGCTGGAGATGATCTGCGTCTGCACGGCTTGCTGGTAGTACTGAGTCTGACGGTAGGTCACCTTGGCATTGCGGTTGCTGTTGAGCAAGGAGGCAAAGAGGTCGAGCTGCCACTGTCCGGTGACGTTGCCGCTCCAAGCCTTGGTCCAATCGCGCCCCTCTATCTTGGTGAGGGTGCCCGACGGAGAGAGCTGGAACAGGGGCAGGTAAGCTAGACGTGAGGCCGTGAGCTGTGCCTGTGCCTGCTCCACGGTGAGGGCAGCACTGCGTATATCGGCATTGTTCTGCAGGGCTTCTTCGATGAGGGCTTGCAGCTGTGGGTCTGTGAAGACCTGACGCCAAGGCACATCGCCGAAGTTGAGCTCGTCTATAGACCTGTCTTCGCTGAGGTCACGATACAGCCCCTGGGCCACGAGGTCGTCGGGGCGTTCATATTTCTGGTAGATGTGGCAACTGCTCAAGAGGGCAGCTGCGCACATCAGGGTGATTATTCTTCCTTTCATTGTCATGACTCCTTTTTAAGTGTATTGTTCAATTTCAGGTATTGCATCGGCATTGTCGACATCGGCAAACTTGATCGGCTTCACCTTCTCCTGCAGGTACTGGAAGGCCACGAAGAGGGTAGGCACGATGAAGATTTGCAGAATCATACCAATCAGCATGCCGCCAATGGCCGAAGTTCCCAAGGTGCGGTTGCCATGGGCACCTACGCCAAAGGCGAACATCAGAGGGAGCAGACCTACAATCATGGCGAGTGACGTCATGAGGATAGGACGTAGACGCGCGGCAGCACCCAACACGGCGGCAGAGGTGAGGCTCATGCCCATCTTGCGGCGGTCGAGCGCGAACTCCACAATCAGGATGGCGTTCTTGGCCAGCAGACCCATCAGCATGATGAGGGCAATCTGCATGTAGATATCGTTACTCATAGAGCCCATGATCATGGAGAGCACCGAAGTGCTGCCAATGGCGCTCATGATGTTGACGAAGATGAAGCTACCCATCAAGCCGAACGGTACGGAGAGAATCACGGCCAAAGGCAGAATGTAGCTCTCATACTGGGCACTCAGCAGCAGGTACACGAACACGAAGCAGAGCAGGAAGATCATGGCAGTGGTATTGCCGCTGGTCTCTGCCTCCTCACGGGCCATGCCGCCTAATTCGTAAGTAAAGCCGGTAGGCAGGGTATGCGACACTTCCTCGATGGCCTTCAGCACCTGACCAGAGGTGTAACCTGTGGCGGGTGATACCATTACGGTCATGGCGGTGAACATGTTGAAACGGTTGATTACGTCTGGACCGTAGACCTTGGTCACGGTCATGAACTGAGTGATAGGAGCCATCTCTGCACCATTCTTTATCTTGATGCTGTTCAGCGTCTCTAAGTTGCGTGTAGAATAAGGATCGCCCTGCACCACTACGCGGTACATACGACCGAAGCGGTTGAAGTTGGAAGCGTACATACCACCATAGTAGCCCTGCAGGGTGGTGAGAATGGTGCTTGGGCTGATTCCCGCACGCTTACAAGCCGCAGCGTCGATGTCTATCTGATACTGTGGGAAGCTGGGGTTGAACGTCGTGGTAGACGAGTTGACCTCCGGACGCTGTGATAGTGCAGCGTTATATTCGTTCACCACCTCGTAGAAACGATCCAGGGAGCCACCCGTTTTATCCTGCATATACATGGTGATATCGCTGGAGATGGAGTAGCCAGGAATCATAGGAGGCTGGAAGAACAGCACCTGTGCCTCCTTGATGATCTTCTGCGCACGCATGTAGAGCGTGATGAAGAGGATGTTGGAGTTCTGCATCAGGCTACGTTCGTCGAAGTCCTTCAGCTTGATGATGAATGAACCGTAGGAAGGTCCGCTACCACCTGTGAAGCTAAAGCCAGACACCAAGGTGCGTGAGGCTACGGCAGGCTCGGCAGCCACCAAGCTGTCTACGCGCTGCATGATTTCGATGGCGCGCTCTTGCGACGTACCTGCAGGCAGGGTCACAGTACCCATCAGCGTACCTGTGTCTTCCTGCGGCACCATGCCCGTAGGCGTGATGGCCATGAGCACGATGAGAATCACGACGCTGGCACCGGTAATAGCGAAGGAGAGAGCCTTATGATTGATGAAATAGAGCACGTGCTTCTTGTAGCTTTCCAGCAGGCTATCGTACTTGCGATTGAACCAGCGGTGGAACTTCTCCACTCGTGAGGGCTCCTGCTCTTCCTCTTCATCTTTCTTATGTGGCTTCAGGAACACGGCGCAGAGGGCAGGACTCAGCGTCAAGGCGTTGACGGCAGAGAAACCGATGGCCACGGCCATGGTGAGACCGAACTGCTGGTAGAACGTACCAGCCGTGCCTCCCATGAAGCTCACAGGGATGAACACAGACATCATCACCAAAGTGATGGAGACGATGGCACCGCCAAGTTCCTTCATGGCATCGATGGAAGCCAGGCGGGCATCGGTGTAGCCCTGGTCAAGCTTAGCGTGCACGCCCTCTACCACCACAATGGCATCATCGACCACAATGGCGATGGCCAGCACTAACGCCGACAAGGTGAGGAGGTTGATACTGAAGCCGATGAGCTTCAGGACGAAGAATGTACCAATCAGTGCCACAGGGATGGCGATGGCAGGAATCAGCGTAGAGCGGAAGTCCTGTAAGAAGATGTAAACCACGAGGAACACCAGTACGAAGGCCTCTATCAAAGTCTTGATCACCTCGTAGATAGAGGCGTAGAGGAATTCGTTCACGCTCTGGGCAATGTCGATCTTGAGGCCTGAAGGCAGGTCGGCACTAATCTGATCGAGTGCCTCCTCGATGTTATTCACAGCATCGGTAGCATTGGAGCCTGGCAGCTGCATGGCTACGCAGGTCACACCCTTATGGCCGTTGATGCGGTTGAAGAACGAGTAGGTCTGACGACCCAGTTCCACATCGGCCACATCCTTGATGCGCAGCAACTCACCGTTTGGCAGTGACTTCAGCACGATGTCCTCGAACTCTTCGGGCTGCTGCAGACGACCTTTGTAGCGCAGGGTGTACTGGTAGCTCTGGTTGGCATTCACACCCAGCGAACCAGGGGCAGCCTCGATGTTCTGCTCGGCCAGGGCAGCGGTGATGTCGGTTGGCATCAGTCCGTACTGGGCCATCACATCGGGCTTCATCCATATACGCATGGAGTAGTCTACACCCATCACCATGGCTTCACCTACACCGTAGGTACGCTGAATCTCTGGGATGATGTTAATCTGGGCGTAGTTCTCTATAAATTCGGTAGAGTAGGTGTCGCTCTCATCGTAGAGGGAGAAGATGGCCAGCATGGAGCTTTGGCGCTTCATGGTGAAGATACCTACGCGTGTGACTTCGGCAGGCATCAAGCCCTGTGCCATAGACACACGGTTCTGCACCTTCACGGCAGCCATATCTGGGTCGGTGCCCTGCTCAAAATATATCTGAATCTGCGCAGAACCCGAGTTGGATGCGCTGGAGTTCATATACATCATGTTCTCCACACCGTTGATCTGGTTTTCCAGAGGGGCTATCACGGAGTTCAACACCGTCTGGGCGTTGGCACCTTGATAGGTGGTCATCACCATGATGGTAGGAGGCGCGATGTTAGGGTACTGCTCAATAGGAAGTGTTCCCAATCCGATGAAGCCAAGGATGACTATCAGGATGGAGATTACCGTAGAGAGTACCGGTCTGTTTATAAATCTATCTAAATTCATAGTCTTTCAATTAACGTGTTGAAAATGCCTTCTTCCATTATTGGAAGGCGGTGGTCATATTGCCATCCTTCTGGTCTTGCAGGTTCTGCTGATAGATGTTCTCCTTCTCCTGCTCAGTGATTGGGGTGATGGCATCACCCGATCTCAGGTTCTGCACGTTCTCTATGCACAGACGGTCGCCGGCATTCAGACCTGCCAGCACGATGTAGTTCTTACCATCGTCTACATTGTGTACGGTGATTTCGGTGCTCTTCACCGTATTGTCGGGCTGTACCACGAAGACAAACTTCTTATCCTGAATCTCAGTGGTGATGTTCTGTGGGATGATGAAGATATTGCTCAGTGGGTTAGGGAACACCACGTTGGCCGTTCCACCGCTGCGGAGCAACTTACCAGGATTAGGGAAGAGAGCACGCAGGCTCACGCTACCCGTGGCGGCATCTATCACACCGCTAATGGTCTCTACCCGTCCGCTCTCGGCATACATGCTGCCATCGATTAGCTGAAGCTGGATAGGAGGCATATTGTCGATGACTTCTTTCAGGGAACTGCCACCCTTAGTGAGGTTCAGCAGTTCACGCTCAGTGAGTGAGAAGTAGGCATACATATTGGTATTGTCGCTCACGGTGGTGAGAGGCTGTGCGCTCGAAGGGCTCACCAGGGCGCCCAGACGGTAGGGGATTGTGCCTACCACGCCGTCGCTTGGAGAAGTGACGGTGGTGTAAGACAGGTTCTTCTGGGCATTGGTCAGGGCAGCCTGTGCCTGTGCCAAGGCAGCCTTGGCCTGAGCCAACTGGTTGGCACTCATGGAGAGGTCATAGTCGCTTATGATTTGTTTCTGGTTCAGGCGCACCTTGTTGTCATAGGTCAGCTGAGCATTCTCCAAAGCAGCCTTAGCCGTCTCTACGGCAGCACTGGCCTGGTTGACTGCAGCCTGATACTGCACCTGGTCGATGGTGAAGAGCACCTGTCCGCGGCGTACCACAGCACCCTCGTCCACATGTAAGCGAGTGATGAAGCCGCTTACCATAGGGCGGATGTCAATGTCCTGCTTACCCTTGATAGTGGCTGGATAACTGTTTGTAAGATTAGCACTCGTAGGTTGTACGGTGATTGTTGCAATCTGAGGAGCATTTCCTCCTCCCATTTGGCCACTGCCCCCGCAACTTGCCAGGGCTACACATGAGGCCAAAATCAGTAATTTACTTTTCATAAGAATTCTTATTATAAACTTTTTGTTGTTTTCAAGTTTTATTATTAGTGCGCAAAGATACGCAAAAACACTGAAATATCTGTTACTTACGACCTTTTTTAACAATGTTTCAGATATGATTGTTCTAATTGTTTCATGCATTGTCCTAAAACTGCTTAAAAAAGCCCTGAAACCAAAGAAAAGCTCTCCAAAGGTGTTAAAAATTCTTTGAAAATAGGGATATTGAATCAGAACCCGTATCTTTGCACTACTTTTGCATCGAAAAATGAACGGAAAGTTGAACATACATCTTCGCAAGGCACTGCCCTACGTGTGCGGTGCTGCCTTGCTTTACTCTTGCGCCAGCGTGGGCAGGCTTGAGGGCGGTGAGGAGGATTTCGACCCACCCGTGATGGTGGAGTCCTCACCAAGGCTGGGGTCTGTGAATCAGAAAAATACCAAGCGCTTCACCATAGAGTTTGATGAGTATATCAAGCTCGATAAACCGGGTGAGAAGATTGTCTTTTCTCCTCCACAGAGCAAGGCACCAGAGATTAAGGCCAATGGCAAGAAGGTGGTAGTGAACATGCAGGATACCCTGCAACCGAACACAACCTATACCATCGACTTTGCAGATGCGATACAAGATAATAATGAAGGTAACCCCCTTACACAGTTTACCTATACATTCTCTACAGGCGACCAGCTGGATACACTCGCCGTGGCAGGCACGGTGCTAAACGCTTCTAACTTGGAGCCCATCAAGGGTGCTGTGGTGGGTCTCTATGCCGACCTCAGTGACACGGTGTTCCAAACCAAGCCTTTCGAGCGCATGGGGCGCAGCGACAGCCGTGGCTACTTCTCCATTCGAGGCATAGCACCGGGTAAGTACCATGTCTTCGCCCTGCAAGATACCGATCAGGACTATAAGTTCTCCCTGCCAACGGAGGAATTGGCTTATAGCGACTCACTCATCATCCCGACATCAGAGCCTCGTATGCGCCAAGATACGGTGTGGATAGACTCACTGACGGTAGATACCATCGTGCCTGTGAGCTATACTTACTATATGCCCGACAATATCATCCTGCGAAACTTCAAGCAGCTGCGTCCTAACCGCCGCTTGGCCGGATTTACCCGCGAGGAGTCACATAAGTTCAAGCTCAACTTCACCGCTCCTTCCGACAGTATGCCGGTGATTAAAGGACTGAACTTCAATGCGGAGGATGCCTTTGTGGTGGAGCTGAACAACGGAGTGCGCGATACGCTGACTTACTGGCTGAAGGATTCTACGCTGATACGCATGGATACGCTGCGAATGAGTGTGTCTTACCTCTTTACAGATTCCCTCTATCAGCTGCAGCCTCGCACGGATACGCTGCGTGTGCTCTATAGGCAGAAACCGCCCACGGAGCAAGAGCGCAAGGCTGCCGAGCAGGCGAAGAAAGAGGAGGAGCGCCGCCTGAAACATGGCGATACATTGGAGGTGAAGAAGCCGGAGATAAAGCCGCTGCCAATGGAGGTGTATGCCCCAGGACAATTGGATATCTACGACTATCTGTCGCTCACCATGCAGGAACCGGTACTGCGTTTAGACACGGCAGCTATCCATCTGGAGCAGATGCAGGCAGACTCTACGTTTGCAGCTATCCCCTTTGAGCTTCAGCAGGATTCTACCGACCTGAAAGTGTATAATGTCTATGCCGATTGGGAGGTAAATGGTAACTATAAGTTGAGGGTGGACTCAGCTGCTGTGACGGGTCTTTATGGCTTGACGACCAACAAGACGGAAAACAACTTCAAGATAAAACCGCTGGAGGAGTATGGACAGATATTCTATACTATCACGGGCGTTGATACCACGGCTTTCGTAGAACTGCTGGATGAGCGCGACAATGTGGTACGCACGGTGGATTTGATAGACGGACATGCCGACTTCTACTACCTGAATCCAGCTAAGTATGGTGCACGTCTGGTGGTGGATACCAACGGCAATGGGCGCTGGGATACAGGCGAGTATGAGCAGAAATTGGCTCCTGAGATGGTGTATTACTACCACCAGTTGCTGGAATTGAAGGCCAACTTCGACATCTATCAGAACTGGGATGTACATGCGCTTCCGCTCGACAAGCAGAAACCTGATGAACTGAAGAAACAGAAACCAGATACAAGTAGCAATAGGAGGAACAGTAGAAATGCGTCAAATCAGAACAACCGTAATAGCAGCACAAGCTCGGGCATGCGCAACCAGCGTAGCAGCATGGGCTTCTAAGGTGCGCCTGCTCACTCTCATGGCACTCTGTCTGCTCACCACGGGCAGTGCATGGGCACAGTGTGGGGTGGAGAATACCGCTTTTCAGGCTGGTGAAAGCATCAGCTATGAGCTATATTTCAATTGGGGTATACTGGCCAAGAAGGTGGGAACTGCCAGTTTCCGCGTCAGCAGTACGACCTATAATAGTAAGCCTGCTTTCCGCATGGAGTTGCTGGCGAATACCAACAAGACGGCCGATTCTTTCTTCAAGATGCGCGACACGCTGACGAGCATTGTCAGTCAGCGTTTGGAGCCGCTCTACTATCGCAAAGGGGCTGAGGAGGAATCACGCTACACGGTGGAGGAAGCGCGCTACAGCTACAATGCCGGTACGGCCAACGTGAAGCAAAGCCGCTACAAGCGTGACAGTGGTACCATCTACAGCGAGAAAACCGACAGTCGCTGCATCTTCGACATGGTGAGCATCATGGGGTGGGCACGCTCCTTGAAGACCGACAATCTGAAGGCAGGCCAGCGCTTTGATTTCCCTCTGGCCAGTGGTAAGCAGGTAGAAGAGGGTACCTTAATCTTTAAGGGTAACAAGAACCTTGATGCCAAAGACGGGCATACCTACCGCGCATTAGTCTATACTTACATCACCCATCGTGATGGCAAGGATTCTGAGATCATCACCTTCTATGTGTCGGATGATCCTAACCATCTGCCGTTGCGTCTGGATTTGAGCCTGAAGTTCGGTACTGCCAGAGTGCAGTTCAAGAGTGTCAGCGGCAATCGCTATCCACTCACTTCCATGATAAAATAAAATGATTATCCGCAATTAGCCGACCAAAAATTGGGCTGAATCCTATGAAATGC
>CALAEY010000005.1 GCA_937891085.1 uncultured Prevotellaceae bacterium
TTTTGGGCATCGAATCTACAATAGAAACCTATCGGCTGGTTGCGGATAATCATTATGATAAATAATCGAGCTATGCAAAATAAAACAAGAATAACTTAAAAATAAGACAATAACCGTTTCTTGTGAATCATGAAAAACAAGGATTACTGCTGTGCCTTACTGCGGTATTCCGTCGGACTCACGCCCATCATCTTCTTAAATGTGCGATTGAAGTAGGGAACATCGTTGAAACCAGACTTGTAGCACACCTCAGAGATGGAAAGCGTGCCTTCACGCAGCTGCTTGCAAGCCAGTTCCATGCGATATTCGTTGAGATAGGTGATGAACGTCTTGCCAGTAGCCCGCTTGAAGAATACGCAGAAAGACGTGCGGTTCATGCCCACATGCTTGGCAATGTCCTCCAGCTTAAAGTCACGTTGGGCATTGCAATATACATACACCTCTACTTCTTTGAGCATTTTCTCGTCATGGTCCTCAGATTTCTTACGCTTACCGATGCTCTGCCCATTGTCGGGCTCTGTCATCAGCACCACCAGATGTACCATCTGTGAGATACGCTGCAAGCCTGTCATCTCACGCATGGAAAGCAGTACGCTGGCAATGCGCTGAGCCAGTTTCTTGTTGAACTCCAAAGCCGTGTCGAGCTGCATGAACTGCTCTACACGCTCCTTGATCTCTGGGAAGGTGTCTGCACAGCGCTTCAGGAAGTCTGTAGAGAAAAACACGCTGATATTGTGGATTTTACCTTCACGGTCGGTATTCTCTTTATCGAACTGATAGCAGTTGGGGATGCGAGGCGGAATCACGGTGACTTCGCCTGACTTGAATGGAGATACTTTTTCTGCAATGATCCTGGTGCCTTGTCCCTGTCTGATATATACCAACTCCCAAGTATCTTGTTCATGAAGTCCTATCATTTCATTGGGATACAAGTGCACTTCGATGTATTTGAATGGTTCTTCTGTTGTCATAGTGATCATTCTTTTTTCAGGTTGTAAATTTACAATTTTCTCCTTTTTCTTTGATTGTCCTCTTGTCTAAAAGTTTAATCCCCCTTTTTGTTTTAACATTATTTATGGAATCATTCTTAATAATGCCCTATTTCTTTATTTATAGCTTTGAGGATGCAGTTGTTTGAGAGCCATTGCTGCGCTTCTCCATTAACTGCGCCAAAATCGATAAAAATTTGCTATTTTGGCGCATTATAAATGCTAAACCGCGCCAAAATGTAGAAATTATTTTGATTTTGGCGCATTATAAGTTGGTTTTAACCGATCTTTCATTTATCTTTGTGGCGTTAAAACAGTCTGATTATGAATAGGATTATCGGTAGAGGAGGTGAACAGGAACTCCTAAGACAATATGTGAATAGTAATAAGTCTGAGTTTGTGGCTATTTATGGACGTAGACGAGTAGGTAAGACTTACTTGATCACGCAGACTTTTCAGGGTCAAATAGACTTTGATATGACAGGTGTGTTGGAAGGTAGTAAAGAGGAGCAACTATTCAGCTTTCAGATGTCACTTCGTCAATGTGGCTATACGGGGAAGATGCCTCAAAACTGGATGCAGGCATTCTCTGCCTTGAAAGATGCCTTGCAACCTAGGCTGCACCAGAAGCAGGTTGTGCTATTTATAGATGAACTGCCCTGCCTTGACACTCCACGCTCAGGGCTGGTCAAAGCGCTTGATTTGTTTTGGAATGGTTGGTGCACACGTCAAAAGAATATCAAGCTCTTTGTCTGTGGTTCTGCCACCACTTGGATGATAGACAATATTATAGACAATCACGGAGGATTGCATAATCGCATTACACACGAAATGCACCTGCATCCTTTCACTCTGAAAGAGACGGAAGAATACATCATAGCAAATAAGTTTAAGTGGAGCAGACTCAGTATTGCACAAACCTATATGATTTTCGGTGGAATACCATATTATCTGAGCCTGCTTTCCCCTAAGTATGGCCTTACTGAGAATATAGATCGGCTGTTCTTCTCTGCAGATGCTGAATTGGATACCGAATACCAGCGATTGTTTAAGTCCTTATTCAAGAATCCTCAGCCATATCTTCAGATAGTGCAATTGCTGACAGAACACAAGCGGGGGCTTACACGTAATGAAATCAGCGAAAAAATAGGCAAGGAAACAGGAGGACACCTAAGTAAAATGCTCAAAAACCTTGAGAATTGTGACTTCATACGTAGATATAATGTCAGGGAGCGGAAAATCAATTTCAACAATGGTATTTATCAGCTTACAGATTTCTATACACAGTTTTATCACGACTTCTGTCGGCATAGGACTACTGATGAACATTTTTGGATGAATAGCATCAATACCCCAAAGCATAACACATGGCTCGGACTGGCGTTCGAACGACTATGTATGGCCCATATTCCACAAATCAAAAAGGCACTTGGAATAGATCGAATCCGTACAGAGTATTATTCGTGGAGAAGTAAGGACAGCCATCCTGCCGCTCAGATTGACTTAATCATAGAGCGTGCCGACCATATCATAAACCTGTGTGAGTTGAAGTATAGTAAGGCCCTCTATGCTATTAGTGCAGAGGAAGAAGACAAGTTACGAAACCGTATGGCTGATTTTGAGCAAGAAACGGGTGTGCGTGAAGCTGTGCATCTCACTTTCATAACAACATATGGCCTGAAGGAGAATATCCATTCATCAGAAGTGCAGAGCCAAGTGACACTTGATGCATTATTTGGTGCTTTATAATCTTAATTATTTGCGAAGTCTGGCAGTTTTTTGTAATTTCGCAGCCCATAATAAATAACAAGAGAAGATGAATAGCGAAATATCCCGTAGACGAACATTTGCCATCGTGGCACACCCTGATGCTGGTAAGACCTCACTTACTGAGAAACTGCTGCTCTTTGGCGGACAGATACAAGTGGCTGGTGCCGTGAAGAGTAACAAGATACGCAAGACTGCCACCAGCGACTGGATGGACATCGAGAAGCAGCGTGGTATCTCCGTGACTACCAGTGTGATGGAGTTCGACTACCATGACTACAAGATCAACATTCTGGATACCCCAGGACACCAGGACTTTGCGGAAGATACCTATCGCACGCTGACGGCTGTAGATAGCGTAATCATCGTGATAGACGGTGCCAAGGGTGTGGAGGCACAGACGCTGAAACTGATGGATGTATGTCGCATGCGCAATACGCCCGTGATCATCTTCGTGAACAAGATGGATCGTGAGACCAAGGATCCGTTCGACCTGCTGGACGAGCTGGAAGAACAACTGCAGATCAGTGTACGTCCGCTCTCATGGCCCATCGACAATGGCGCTCGCTTCAAGGGCGTGTATAATATCTACGAGCAGCGCCTCAATTTGTTCCAGCCTTCCAAGCAAGTAGTGACGGAAAAGGTGGAGGTAGATATCCATACGGATGCGTTGGAGCAGCACATTGGCAATAGGCAGGCAGAGCAATTGCGTGCCGACCTTGACCTGCTGGAGGGTGTCTATCCAGAGTTTGATCATCAGGCCTATCTGGATGGACATCTGGCTCCTGTATTCTTCGGCTCTGCCTTGAATAACTTTGGTGTGCAGGAATTGCTGGACTGCTTCGTGGAGATAGCTCCTTGTCCACGTCCTGTGCAGGCATTGGAGCGCTCCGTGCAACCTGATGAGCAGAAGTTCACTGGCTTCATCTTCAAGATCACAGCCAACATCGACCCTAACCATCGCTCTTGCATCGCATTCTGCAAGATTTGCTCTGGCAAGTTCACCCGTAATACACCTTATTTACATGTAAGGCACAACAAGACCATGCGCTTCACCAGTCCTGTCCAGTTCATGGCACAGCGTAAGAGCACGGTAGATGAGGCTTGGGCAGGTGATATCATCGGACTGCCAGACAACGGTACCTTCAAGATAGGCGATACGCTCACAGAGGGCGAACTGCTGCACTTCCGTGGATTGCCAAGCTTCTCACCAGAGATGTTCAAGTACATCGAGAACGACGACCCGATGAAGCAGAAGCAGCTGGCCAAGGGTATCGACCAGTTGATGGACGAGGGTGTGGCTCAACTCTTCGTGAACCAGTTCAACCAGCGAAAGATCATTGGCACGGTGGGACAGCTTCAGTTTGAAGTCATCCAGTACCGCCTACTCAATGAGTACAATGCCAAGTGCCGTTGGGAACCTGTGCATCTGTATAAGGCCTGCTGGATAGAGAGCGATGATGTCTCAGAGTTGGACAACTTCAAGAAACGTAAGTACCAGTACATGGCGAAAGACCGTGAGGGCCGTGATGTTTTTCTGGCAGATAGCAACTATGTGCTCCAGATGGCGCAGAATGACTTCAAGCACATCAAGTTCCACTTCACATCGGAATTCTGATAAAATCAAAGCGCAGCTTTAATTGTCAATTGTGAATTGTCAATTGTCAATTGTGAATTGTGAATTGTGAATTGTCAATTGTGCTTTTGACGAATATCCCTATTTAAAGGCGAATTTACTATAACAAGTAGATTCGCCTTTCGTTTTTTAATATGTTATTTATCCTTATCTTTGCAAACGAGAATGTAAATTGGATAGAAATGCCGATGAAGAAAGACGATCTTTTGATGCTTATTCGTATGGGGAAGCCTATGACCACACGTCAGCAGCTTCACCTGACGGCTTTGCTATCTATGCCTGCTATCATGGCACAGATATCGTCTATTATCATGCAATACATAGATGCCTCCATGGTAGGAAGCCTTGGGGCAGAGCCAGCTGCCAGCATCGGACTGGTATCTACTTCCACTTGGCTCTTCGGCGGTTTGCCATCCGCAGCAGCTGTGGGCTTCTACGTGCAGGTGGCACATCGCATAGGTGCTGATGATATGGAAGGAGCGAAGCATGTGCTGAGACAGTCGTTGCTGGCCTGTATGCTCTGGGTGCTGATGGTGACGGCCATTGGCGTGGGTATCAGTGGCGGACTGCCTGTGTGGCTGGGTGGCAACCCCGACATCACAGCCGATGCCTCTACCTATTTCTTGATATTCAGCTTGGCACTGCCAGCTTTCCAGATAAACTCCTTGGCGGGAGGTATGCTGCGATGTAGTGGAAACATTCTGATTCCCAGCCTTCTGAATGTCTTGCTCTGCGTATTGGATGTGGTATTCAACTTCTTCTTGATATTTCCAACGCGCGAGGTAAGTCTGCTGGGCCTATCACTGACCGTTCCAGGCGCTGGCTTGGGCGTGAAGGGTGCCGCTTTAGGTACCTGCATCGCTGTCTATATCATCGGACTGCTGATGATGTATTTCATGTGGTTCCGCTCTAAGGAGCTAAAACTCATTGGTACGCATGGCAGTTTTATGCCAACGCTGGAAACTCTGAAGCGTGCTGTGACCATCGGCCTCCCGATGGGTATAGAGCATGTGGTGATGTGTGGCGCTCAGATCATGACTACCGTCATCGTGGCACCTCTGGGTACGTTTG
Organism: uncultured Prevotellaceae bacterium; assembly: GCA_937891085.1. Classification (GTDB taxonomy): domain Bacteria; phylum Bacteroidota; class Bacteroidia; order Bacteroidales; family Bacteroidaceae; genus Bacteroides. The sequence continues at coordinate 5,464 of CALAEY010000005.1, forward strand.
CCATCGCAGCCAACTCCTTTGCCATCACGGCAGAGAGCCTCTGCTATATGCCTGGCTATGGTATAGGTGATGCAGCTACCACCTTGGTGGGGCAGAGCGTAGGTGCAGGACGTGTGAACCTGACGAAGCGCTTTGCAAAAATCACCGTTTGGATGGGTATCATTGTGATGACCTTCATGGGTATCATCATGTATGTGGCTGCCCCATTGATGATGGGACTCATGACACCTGTGGAAGAGGTGAAGGAACTGGGCGTGATGGCCCTGCGCATCGAAGCCTTTGCAGAGCCAATGTTCGCTGCCAGCATCGTGGCCTACGGTGTGTTTGTGGGTGCAGGCAGCACGCTGGTACCTTGTCTGATGAACTTCGCCAGCATGTGGGCCGTGCGCTTGACGTTGGCCGCCTTGTTGGCTCCTACTCTGGGCCTGAAGGGTGTTTGGATAGCCATGTGCATCGAGCTCTGCTTCCGTGGCATCATCTTCCTCATCAGGCTGAAGTGGGGTAAGTGGATAAAACAGAATAATTCATAATTTATAATTCATAATTCTCAAATATGGAATTAATCAAGGATCAAGAGTTTGGAGGTGAAAGACCTTTATATTGTAGGCACGACCTGCATTTGGAGAATGTGACGATTCATCTGGGTGAGTCTTCCATCAAGGAGTGTTATAACATCGAGGCAGACCACTGTCAGTTTGAGGGTAAATATGTGTTCTGGGAGAACAACCACTTCGTGGTGCGCAACAGCGTGTTCAAGGAGAGTGCCCGGTCGTCACTCTGGTATTCTCGCAATGGTGAGATCTACGATTCTCTGGTGGAATGCCCCAAGATGTTCCGCAGCATGGACGGTATAACGCTGAACAACGTACGCTTCCCTCATGCGCAGGAGACCATGTGGCATGTGAAGAACGTGCGTGTGGAGAACTGCGTGTTTGATGAGGCCAACTATATCTTCAAGGATAGCGAGAATGTCTTCATGAATCATGTCACCATCAATGGTAACTATAGTTTCCAGTATAGCAAGAACATTGAGATCCATAATTCTGTGCTCAACTCCAAGGATGCTTTCTGGGAGACGGAGAACGTGACCATCTACGACTCTATCATCAACGGTGAGTTCCTGGCTTGGTATGCTAAACGCCTACGCTTGGTGAACTGCCACATTCAGGAAACACAGCCTCTGTGCTATATCGAGGACCTGACGATGGAGAACTGCACCATGCAGGAAGATTGCGACCTTGCTTTCGAGTATAGCAGTTGCAACGTGGAGATCAACGGCCCTGTGACCAGTATCAAGAACCCACGCAGTGGTGTCATCAAGGTGAAGAGCGTTGGTGAGATTATCATTGATGAGAACATCAAGAAACCAGCGAACTGCGAAATTATTGTTGGAGATTGAGAAATTGAGAAATTGAGAAATTGAGAAATTGAGATATTAACTATGCAGATTGATTCCTCCCGGATGGAAACGGCGAAGCAGTAATCTCTCAATCTCTCAATTTCTCAATCTCTCAAAAAAAAATAAGACTATGGCTTTCAATTTTGATACTTCTATAGACCGTTGGGGAACGAATAGCTATAAGTGGGATAGCGCTCCGAATGATGACGTGCTGCCTCTCTGGGTGGCTGATATGGACTTCCAGACGGCACCAGCCATCATAGAGGCCTTGCGGAAGCGTGTGGAGCATGGCGTGTTTGGCTATACCCATGTGCCAGAGGCATTCTATCAAGCCACTATCGACTGGTTCCGTCGTAAACATGGGTGGACCATACAGCGTGAATGGATGCTCTATACCTCTGGCGTAGTGCCTGCTATCTCTGCCGTCATCAAAGGTCTGACGAAGCCTGGCGACAAGGTGCTGGTGCAGACGCCTGTGTATAATTGCTTCTTCTCCAGCATTCGCAACAATGGCTGCGTGATGGCGGAGAATCGCTTGGTCTATGAGAATCAATATTATCACATAGACTTTGACGACTTCGAGCGTCAGGCTGCAGACCCAGCCGTAAAGCTGTTCCTGCTCTGCAACCCTCACAACCCAGCAGGCAGGGTATGGACCCGTGAGGAGTTAGTCCGCATGGGGGAGATTTGTCAGCGTCATGGGGTCATCGTAGTGAGCGATGAGATACATGGGGAGTTCACCTTCCCAGGCTACACCTATACGCCTTTTGCGGCTGCCTCTGACGTCTGTCTGCACAATTCCATTACCTGCACTTCGCCCAGCAAGGCATTCAATACTGCAGGTCTGCAGATAGCCAACATCATCAGCGACAATGCGGAGTGGCGACAGAAGACAGACCGTGCCATCAATGATAATGAGGTGTGCGACGTGAATCCGTTTGGCATCGAGGCCCTCATGGCTGCTTATACAGAAGGCGAGGCATGGCTGGAGGAACTGAAACAGTATATCTACGAGAATTATCGTTTCCTCTGTTGTTTCTTTGAGGAGCACCTGCCTCAGTTCCCTGTCTTGCGCATGGAAGGTACCTATCTGGCATGGGTAGATTGTCGTGCCCTGTCATTCACTTCTGAGCAGTTGGAAGAACGCCTGCTGGCAGATCAGAAAGTCTGGGTGAATGCAGGAAGCATGTACGGAGCAGCTGGCGAAGGCTTTATCCGTATCAACATGGCTTGCCCACGTGCTCGTCTGGAAGAAGGCTTGCAGCGCATCAAAGAAGGATTAATTTATAAACTTTCCGTATAATCCGTTGCTTGTTATGGAACAGAACCAATTCACATCCCGTATAGCCCAGCAGCTCCAACTTTCGGAGCGCAGCGTAGGCAACACCATCGAACTGCTGGACGAAGGTGCCACCATCCCTTTCATTGCCCGCTACCGTAAGGAGCGCACGGGCTCCCTCGATGAAGTGCAGATAGCACAGATAGGCGAACTTTACCAGAAGTTCCAAGAGCTGCAGAAGCGTAAGGAGACCATCCTGAAGACCATAGAGGAACAGGGTAAGCTCACGCCAGAGCTGAAGCAGCGCATCACGGATACGTGGGAGTCGTCCGTGCTGGAAGACATCTACCTGCCTTACCGCCCTAAGCGACGCACAAAGGCACAGGTGGCACGTGAACATGGTTTGGAACCACTTGCCAAGGTGCTGCTGATGCAGCGTGAGCGTGAGGTGGAGCAGGTGGCACAGTGCTACGTCACAGCGGATGTGCCAAGTGTGGAAGACGCCCTGCAAGGCGCTAAGGACATCATTGCTGAGATGGTAAGTGAGGATGAGCGTTCACGCAACCAATTGCGAGGGGCCTTCCGTCGTCAGGCTGTCATCACCTCGAAGGTGGTGAAGGCCAAGGAAGAAGAAGAGGGGGCCGCCAAGTTCTCCGATTATTTCGACTGGTCGGAACCATTGAAGCGCTGCTCGTCCCATCGCTTGCTGGCCATGCGTCGTGGTGAGGCAGAGGGTTTCCTCCGTGTGTCCATCTCTCCTAATGAGGCCGAAGGCATAGAGAATCTGCAGCATCATTATGTAAGAGGTACGGGTACGTGCAGCCGCTTGGTAGGTGAGGCAGTGGCCGATGCCTATAAGCGCTTGCTGAAGCCTTCCATAGAAACTGAATTTGCTGCCCTGACCAAGGAGAAAGCCGATGAGGAGTGCATCAAGGTCTTTGCGGAGAACCTGCGCCAACTGCTGCTTTCCCCACCACTGGGTGAGAAGCGCGTCATGGGTATCGACCCAGGCTTCCGCACGGGATGCAAGGTGGTGTGCCTCGATGCACAGGGCAATCTGCTGCACTACGAAGCCATCTATCCCCATCCACCACAGTCGGAACGTGTGAAATCCGTCCGTGCCGTGGAGCGCATGGTGGAGACCTATAAGATAGAAGCCATCGCCATAGGCAATGGTACTGCCAGTCGTGAGACGGCCAGTTTCGTGGAGCGTCTGCACTTAGGTGATGAGGTACAGGCCTTTGTGGTGAGTGAGGATGGGGCTTCCGTCTATTCTGCCTCTAAGTTGGGCAGGGAAGAGTTTCCTGACTATGATGTCACTGTGCGAGGTGCCGTGTCTATTGGTCGTCGCTTGATGGATCCGCTGGCAGAGTTGGTGAAGATAGACCCCAAGAGCATCGGAGTGGGGCAGTACCAGCATGATGTGGATCAAGGCAAGCTGAAGCAGAAACTCGACCAGACGGTGGAGAGCTGTGTAAATGCTGTGGGTGTGGATCTGAACACTGCCAGTCGGCACCTGCTGACCTATGTCAGTGGCTTAGGCCCTCAGTTGGCCCAGAACATCGTGGACTATCGACGAGAGCATGGGGCTTTCACCAGCAGGGCACAGCTCCTGAAAGTGCCACGCTTAGGTCCTGCTGCCTATCAGCAATGTGCTGGCTTCCTGCGCATCCGTTGGGCAGAGAACCCGCTCGACAACAGTGCCGTGCATCCTGAGCGCTACGCCTTGGTGGAACGCATGGCAAAGGATGCTGGTTGTACAGTGGCAACGCTGATGTCTGATGCTGATAAGCGCAGCAAGATAGACGTGCAGCAATACGTCACAGCAGAGGTAGGACTCCCTACGCTCACAGATATCATGAAAGAGTTGGAGAAGCCAGGCCGTGACCCTCGTGCCCAGATAGAGGTATTCAAGTTCGACGATCGAGTGAATCATTTCGATGATCTCCGCATCGGCATGGAACTGCCAGGCATAGTGACCAATATCACCCGCTTTGGTGCCTTCGTAGATGTAGGTGTGCATCAAGATGGTCTGGTACATGTGTCACAGTTGGCCAATCGTTACGTCTCCGACCCTAACGATGTGGTACGGCTGCACCAGCATGTCAGGGTACGCGTGATAGAGCTTGATGAGAAGCGTCACCGCATTGCTTTCACCATGCGGGGCGTGGAGCAGTAGCCTTACCAGCGATAAGACACCACACTGCGGGCAGGAATCTCTGCCGTGAAGGTGTGGGTGCCGTCACTCACGTTCAGGGTGCGGCTTTCTCCCTCGTTGCATACCACCAAGGCAAGGGTGCCGTCTGGATTGACAAACGCAGCCTGCGTCAGTTGCTCCGCTGTGGTAGTGGAGTTTATGCGCACAGCTCCAGGCCTTGCCGCAGCAGCCATGTGAGCCATGGCGTAGTAGTGGGAGTTGCGAGTGATGTCTGTATAGTTCGTGTTGTCCACATCCACAGCACCGTAGCAAGTAGCGCAAGCACCTTGGCCACGATGAGGCCCCCGATCATTGTCGAGCATCAGGTTCCATACGATGGCCCCACGGCACCAGCCGTTCACGGTGGCCAGTCCCAATTCCCGCACATCACGCAGCAATGCCACTTCGAGGTCCCTTCCCTTGTTCCAAGTGCCAATGCTCGCCTCTGTGAAAAGCAGTTCCTTATCAGGCGCTTCCTGCTGGATGCGCAGCAGTTCCGTAGGTCTGCCCCCATAGTTGTGGTAGGCAGCGCCAGCGAAGTAGCGGGCTGCCTCTGCATCCTCATAGATGTGCAGCGGATATTGCTGTTGGTCGGGCATGTCGTCGTAGTTGTAATTATGGTCGAAAGCATATACCTTTACGTTCAGTGCTGCTTGTTTCAAAGCCGGTCCTAAGGCCTCCATCACGAAACGCTGCTGTTCCTGCCACGTCATGAAAAGCGAAGCCGAATTGCCCTTGTTCAGCGGTTCGTTCTGCAGGGTGATACTATAAATAGGTATGCCCGCTGCCTGCATGGCCTCTATCCATTTCACGAAGTAAGCGGCATAGTCCTGATAGTAGGCAGGATTCAGCTGTCCGCTGGTCCAGGAATCGAAAGGCACAGGCTCCTCCAGACTCTTCACCTTCATCCATTTAGGGCAAGTCCAAGGCGACCCCATGATTTTCAAGGCTGGATTTATCTCTAAGATCTCTTTCAAGGCTGGTATAACGTATTTCGTTTCCTCAATGGTCAAGGCGAAGTGCTCCAGACCAGGCTCGTCGCAGAGCGTGTACTCACTGAGGGAGAAGTCGGAACAGCCAATGCTGATGCGCACATAGCCAAAGCCGTAGTTGTTGGGACTGAAAGTCTCCTCCAAGAAACGATGACGCGCCTCGGCAGGCATCAGGGAGAGGTTATAGGCGGTAGAGCCTGTCACAGCAGCCCCAAAGCCGTCGATGGTCTGGTAGCGTACAGCCGTGTTCAGCGTGATAGTGCCTGTAGCTGTGGCAGAAGTGCCAAAGTTGGCCGTGCCAGATGTGAGATCCATTTGGCGGTTGGCTGTGGTTGTCAGAGTGGCTACCTGTGCAGGCTGAGCCTGAAGCGCAGTGGTACATAGCCATGCAGCCATGCCCAGTAAAGAGAGTGCTTTCATGTATTCCTTCTTTTTGGTTAATGCTACAAAAGTAAGCAACGCTGATGGAATTTCCAAATAATTGTTGGCGTTCCACCGAATTTGCACTATCTTTGCAATCTTCGTATAAAAAAGCATGCTATGTTGAAACAGATGATAGATCCGCAGAGCGTCACTGAGTTTGCCTCGTGGATAGAGAAATATGAAAGGTTCGTCATCATTGGCCATACTTCACCCGATGGTGATGCCGTGGGTTCCTGCCTGGCGTTCTGCCACTTCCTGACCTTCAAGGGCAAGAAAGCGCAGGTAGTGATGCCCAATGTGTTTCCCGACTTCCTGAAGTGGCTTCCAGGGAGCGATGTGGTGGCGTTCTATCGCAATGCCTCCCGCAGTCCCAAGAATGTGGAGCGTGTGGAGCAGATCATCCGTGAGGCAGAGGTCATCTGCTGCCTCGACTTCAATGAACTTTCACGCATCGATGAGGTAGGGGACTTGGTGCAGCAGTCGGATGCCAAGATTCTGCTCTTGGATCATCACCTCCATCCAGGCGACTTTGCCGATATCACTATCTCCTTCCCAGAGCAGTCGTCCACTTGTGAACTGCTTTTCCGCTTCCTGTCAGACTTGGGACACTACGAGGAGATGACCACTTCTGAAGCAGCTTGTCTCTATACGGGCATGATGACGGATACAGGCGGATTCACCTATAATTCTACTCGAGGTGACATTTTCTACATCGTGAGCCTGTTGCTCGACAAGGGCATCAACAAAGACGTGATCTATCGCAAGGTGAACAACAGCTTTACTTCAGCACGCCTGCAGTTGCAAGGAGCCGTGCTCAGCCACATGACCTACCTGCCATCCTACCATACAGCCATCCTCACCTTGGGCAAAAAGATGCAGGAAAAGCTCAACTACCACAGAGGCGACAGTGAGGGATTCGTGAACCTTCCTTTAGGCATTAAGGACGTGATTTTCACCTGCTTCCTGCGTGAAGATACAGAGCGCAATGAGATAAAGCTCTCCTTCCGCTCTATAGGCGACTTTCCTTGCCAAGAGGTGGCTAAGCTCTTTGGCGGTGGCGGACACCTCAATGCTGCAGGGGCCGAGCGTATAGGTATCACCTTGAGACAAGCCAAGGAAGAGGTCATCGACGTATTGGGGCAGTTCAAGGAACAGCTGCACGAGGCTTATCGGGCAGAGCAGCGCGTGTCTTATTTGCTGCGCAAAAGTTAAATGTTGCGAAGTTTATTGCACTTTTGATACGGTTTACATGAAAATAGCCTATTTTTGCAAAAATTTTACGTATAGATGAAGAAACTAGTGTATTTTATAGTAGGACTCCTGGCGTGTAGCATGGCTTTTCAGTCTTGTCACGACAATGTGACCTATGCAGACATGCTGAAGGATGAGAACCGCATGATAGAGAATCTTATCAAGGACAGCAGCATCGTGGTGATCTCACAGAGTGAGTTCTATGCGCATGACACTGTCACCAACCTCAGTCGTAATGAGTTCGTGCAGTTGGCCAGCGGTGTCTATATGCAGATTGTAGACAAAGGCTCTACAGATCCTACTGACACCATTTGTAGTAACGACCATGTGCTGGTGCGCTTTATAGAGTATAATATCTCCGACACTATGAATGTGTCTTGCGCCAATGTCTCTTACCCCTATATAGTAGATGAGTTCCGCTACGTGAAGAGCGGTACATCTATCATGGGCACGTTCATCGGCGGTGTGATGTATGCCACTTATCAGAGTACCACCGTCCCATCAGGATGGCTTGCTGCCTTACCATACGTCCGTAACGGTGCCCATGTGAAGCTCATCGTGCCATCCAAGATGGGACATGATGCCTCCATGCAGTATGTGCATCCTTACTACTATGATCTAAGAAGAATTTCCTTCTATAAGTAATACCTTATCCTATGACACTGATTAAATCAATTTCAGGCATTCGCGGTACCATTGGCGGTCATGCAGGCGAGGGCCTCAGTCCGCTCGACATGGTGAAGTTCACCGCTGCTTATGCCACCCTTATCCGTCAGACTTGTACAGTAAAAAACAATAAGATTGTTGTGGGGCGTGATGCCCGCATCTCAGGTGAGATGGTGCGCAGTGTCGTGGTTGGCACCCTGATGGGCATGGGCTGGGACGTGGTCGATATCGACTTGGCCACCACCCCTACCACCGAGTTGGCCGTCACCATGGAAGGTGCCAGCGGAGGCATCATTCTTACTGCCTCACATAACCCCAAGCAGTGGAACGCTCTGAAGCTGCTCAATGAGCATGGTGAGTTCCTCAATGCCGAGGAAGGCAACGAGGTGCTGCGTATCGCTGAGGCGGAGGCTTTCACCTTTGCAGAGGTGGATCAGTTGGGCAGCTACCGCAAGGACCTGAGCTACAATCAGAAACACATAGATGCCGTGCTTTCATTGCCACTTGTCGATGTAGAAGCCATCCGCAAGGCCCACTTCCGTGTGGCTATAGATACTGTGAACTCCGTGGGAGGCATCATCCTGCCACAGCTGCTGGAGCAACTTGGTGTGGCGCAGATCAGCGGGCTCTATACTGAGCCTACGGGCGACTTCCAGCACAATCCAGAGCCGTTGGAGAAGAACCTGGGCGACATCATGGCACTGATGCGTCAGGGAGGTCACGATGTGGCTTTCGTGGTCGATCCCGATGTAGACCGTCTGGCCATGATCTGCGAAGACGGCACCATGTATGGTGAAGAATACACGCTGGTCACTGTGGCAGACTATATCCTGAAGCACACGCCAGGCAATACCGTGAGCAACCTTAGTTCTACCCGTGCCCTGCGTGATGTGACAGAGAAATACGGACAGCAGTATTTCGCTTCTGCCGTTGGCGAGGTTAATGTCACCACCAAGATGAAAGAGGTGGATGCCGTGATCGGAGGTGAAGGCAATGGCGGAGTCATCTACCCAGCCATTCACTATGGCCGTGATGCCCTCGTAGGCATTGCCCTGTTCCTTAGCCATCTGGCTCATGAGGGCAAGAAGGTGAGTGAGCTCCGTGCCACCTATCCATCCTACTTTATGGCAAAGAATCGCATCGACCTCCGTCCAGATACAGACATCGATGCTATTTTGAATAAGGTAAAATCCATGTACGCGGGTCAGACAGAAGTCAATGTCAACGACATCGATGGCGTGAAGATTGACTTCACGGACAAGTGGGTGCATCTGCGTCGCAGCAATACAGAGCCCATCATCCGTGTGTATAGTGAAGCACACACTCTCGTTGAAGCTGAAGAAATAGGTCAGCAGATCGTGGATATGGTGCAAGAAACATCTTCCACATCTTCCATCTTCCACGGTGGCATATAAATCATATGTTATCTCGTGGAAGATGTGTGGAAGATGTGGAAGATGATGCCCCAAAAGGGTGATTTTCGCGTGCATTTGTGCACAAAATGCTCCGTTTTGCTGCTTTGATATGGGCCAGAATCCGGCTGTTATCATTGAATCATAACACGATTACGTAGTAAGCGTAAAGGTATTACGTCGGCTGCATAAAGGTTTTACGCCCGTTGCGTAATACTTTTACGCAAGCCACGTAATGGAGCGTAATTGATAATACATAAGAATCAAACAACGAGCATTTCCCCCTTTCCTATTAAAGATACAGCTATTTGGTAGTTTCAAAAAATCTTTCTACTTTTGTTGGAGCAATATCAGCAATTAACATCATAGTATTTGAATATTAAGATTTTAACATATTGCCTTAGCTTATGGCTGTTGGTACTGCTGATGGCTGCCTGTGAGCGCAGCCACCCGCAGGTGGAAGTTGTGCTCCAGCAAGCCGATGCGCTGATGGAGGCGCATCCAGACAGCGCTTTCTCCCTACTGGACTCCCTGCATTACCGCCAACCGATGTCCAAGAAGGAGACAGCCCGCTATGCCCTGCTGCTGGCAAAGGCCACGGACAAGACCTATCAATCGCTTATCCCTTGTGACTCATTGCTGAATGTGGCCCTGCGCTATTATGAGAAGCCCACTGCCGACCGCGCCACTGCCCTGCTCTACAAAGCTTGTCTGGAAGATGAGGTGAATCATGACGAGGAAGCCATAGAGCATCTACATGAAGCACGGCTTATCCTGAAGGACTATCCAGAGGAAGTGAGTACGAGGCGTATCACGCTGGGATTGCTTGGCGATCTATATTACCAACACAAGCATTACGAAGACTGCCTGCCTGTGTATCAAGAAACACTTGAGCTCTGTGAGTCTGACAGGGACAAATCATATACTTATAGGGATATTGGATCATACTACACAATGACGGAAAAGCAAGATTCAGCAATGTATTATCATCGCATAGCCAAGAGTTATGCATTGAAGACAAATGACTCAACTTTAATAGCAAACTCCTTTTATTCTCTTGCATTGGCATTCAATGTATTTAACGAAAAAGATTCATTATTATATTATCTAAAAGTTGCTTCTGACTATGCCCCTATAGGAATGCTAAAATCCCAATATCAGTATACTTATGGTAAACACCTGTATGAGGTAGATAAAGAGGATGCTTTATCATATATTAACCAAGCATTGAAATATGCCCCTTTTTCAAATTCTGTTCAGAAATATGACGAGATAAGTACGTTAGAAAAAGATAGAGGTAATATTGATGCTGCTTATGACTATTTACAGAAGTATGTCAACTGGTTGAAGTCACTCTATGCAAAAGAGCGCTCTGTAGACGTACAACAACTTATTTATGATTACGATACAAAGCTTCAAGTGCAAGAAGAACAGTCCAAAGCGAAACAAAGGCAAATATACACTATCACTATCGGGAGTATTATTTGTTTCTTACTGATAATAGCTTCTCTGTATTTATATTATCAAAAGCGTCATCAACAGTTGACCAACCAGAACCAGATAGACGTCTTGAAGTTCGACTTAATCACTTTACAAAAATCCATGATTTCTGGACAGAATGCTATTGATAAACTAAAAAGAAAGTTGGCTAATAAAGAAAAAGAGAATAAAAGCCTAGAATTAATTATCAGCCAAGGCGAACAGCATCTTAATGAATTGCAGGCAGATGCACAACGGCAACAAGGAGACTTCCGTTCCACCATCGATGCCATAAAGAATGATTTAAAGGTTAGGGATCAGGAAATAGAAAGACTACACGGTGAGATTCGGCAAAAAGAGGACGATGTAGAAAAGATATGGAAAGAGTCAAGTAAGCTCTTTGAAGATAACCGTACTAATGTGAGGCTGCTCACTCAAGAACTAGAACATAGTAAAGAGGAAAACAAGGGCTTGCTTGACATGATTCTCCAAGTGAAACAATATGCTCAGAAAATGCAGAGTCAGGGGTTGCATATTTGTGGACTGGCATTTTCCCAAACCCCGATCTATGAGTACGCAACAAAGAAGGGAGAGGGAGTAAAGGCTTCCGATGACCTACCCATATTCAATTCGAAAGAGCGTAAAGCCTTAAGTAGTCAGATTCAGCAGATTTATGCTGATTACATTCAAGAGCTGCAGACTCAGTTCCCCAAGTTAAAAGAAGAAGATCTTATATTTTTATGCTTGGAATCTACAAAGATAGAACCCAAAATAATCGCTATTTGTTTAGGCTATCCCAGAGTAAATGCCATTTATAAATTAAAGAGTAGAATTTACCTCAAAATAGGGAAGGAAAAATGATTTTGGCACATATGATTTTAAAACATGTTGTTTTTCATGTATTTTAAATTGTCATTTGGCACATAAAAACTAATCTTTGTTTTCTATTTCTCCTTAACTTTGCTTTTGTAACCAATAACTAAATTTAGTATTATGAAAGCAAAAACTCTTTTATTAATTATGGTATTGATGGCGTTGCCATTAAGTTCCTTATGTTCACCATTAGATGGTGAAGATCCTAAATTTGAGTATGCCACAGAAGTGAATAATTCTCGTCCTCATGCTCCAATGCGCTTCCGCGCCTATGTAGAAGAAGTCAACGGGGTATTACAACTCAGCTTCCTTGGGAATTATTCAGATGTGAATATTGTCATCACTGATGCTGATGGAACTATGGTCTATCAAGAAACTAATGGTACTATCTATGATGGTAAAGTGATCAACATCACTCCGGCCGATGACTATCCCTATGATGTGGCAATCACATCATCCTCTATTAATATAATAGGTGTAATCTATTTGGAGTGATTGGTTATTAGTACAGAGCCTATGCTGATACGGCAATATAGGCTCAGCACTATTGTTACAAAGAACTATGTATATTTATCAACATTAAAACTAATTGTCATGAAAAAGAATTATTTATTTTTGGCAAGCCTTATATTAGGATTAATGGTAGCTTCCTGCCAGAATGGTTTGGAAGAAGTGCTGGAACCAAGCGCAGTTCAAGATGGACTTGCTACTACTCGATCTGGTTATATAACCCAAGAACAGAATGAAAGTATTAATAGTACAGATGCGTTATATCTTTCAAACACTGAGGTCAGTGGTGCTTATATCGTACGCGGAAGCACTTCTTATACTTTTTTTACCTCAAATCCATCTGGTACAACAACTGATTGGGAGTACGATACCAGCATTTTCTCTGGATATTCACCAACAAATACAAGTATCTCCCTCAGTTTGATAGATCCAACGGTAACTGCAGATACTTATATCAAAGCCGTTTTTAAAAATGCTGACGGAACAACTCACAGTATGACAAGTCCCCATTATGTAGGAATTAACGGACCTCATTGGAGACATTGTAGCTTACGAGTTCTTCGCTCATCTGATGGTGTGGAGGTATATCCTTCTACTGTAGGACTTGATCCAAATACAGGATACTATGCCTATTTCACAACTTCCACAGGAGGCACTAATATGATGTTGGATTGGGATTTTACAAACATCACAAACGATACCAGCTATGACCATACGTATTCTTGCTATTTCCAAACAGATTCTAATGGCTACTGTTTCCTTGACATATATGGAAAAATGCCAGGCTCCTCTATCAGCAAATGGCTGTTGGGAGTGACACTATATTGATAATTCATTCTTGGTAAAATCAAAATAAAGATATAAATTTGTCAGGGTATTTTATAACTATGCCATACGATCACATGAAAAGCCGGTTAACTATATTCTGGATATTCTTAATGCTTATCCTACCCCTCAGTGCCCAGAACGTAGTATTGAGCGGGCAGGTGACGGATGCTGCTACAGGGGAACCGTTGATAGGCGTGACAGTTTATCATACGCAGCGCAGAACGGGGACAACGACCAACTCTATGGGATACTATACCATCACCCTACCCAGTCAGAGATCATTGGAACTTATATTCAGTTACGTGGGCTATGCTAAGGAGACAAGAGTACTCACTTTGACTGGAGACAGAAAGTTGGACGTTCAGTTGAAACAGGATACACAGAGCCTTAGTGAAGTACAGGTATTGGGCACAAGACATAATTTCGGAGCACAGAGTTCCCAGATGAGCGCCATCGCCGTGAGTGCAGAGCAGATACGGCGCATGCCTTCTCTCTTAGGCGAAACAGACGTGCTGAAGTCTCTCCAGCGGCTACCGGGCGTTCAGAGCAGCGGTGAGGGGCGCGCAGGCATTCATGTGCGCGGTGGTGAATATGACCAGAATTTGTTCACCTTAGATGGGATAACCCTTTATAACCCTGAGCACCTGCAGGGATTCACATCTGCCATAAACAATGACGTATTAGACGATGTGGTGCTATATAAGGGAGCTTTCCCCTCACGTTATGGCACCCGCCTGTCGAGTGTGGTGGACATAAGCTTGCTTGATGGTGACATGGAACGGTATAGAGTCTCTGTCACTGCTGGCATGCTTGCTTCTCGCATCCAGCTGGAAGGACCTATATGGAAGGGACGCTCTTCCTTCAACATAGCTGCGCGCGCCTCCTACTTCAATGCCCTCGTGAAACCATTGCTCGAAGAAGTGATCTATGATAACCCTGGGCAGATGAATGAATTCGCACATATGGGATATTATGACATCAATGCCAAGCTGGTACACAGGCTGACTGCGAAAGGCAAACTGTCTGGCGTGTTCTATCTTGGGCATGACGTGAATAATGCAACGCCTAACAAGAGTGACCAGCATTTCGAGTACGAGACGGTAGATCTGCAAGGAGATGGACAAAAGTTCGGATATGTGGACAATTCTAGTTCGAGCCAGTCACGGAACAACTGGAACAACTTGCTGATGGGGCTCTCCTATAACCACCAGTTCAATACCGACATGTATCTCGATTTATCCGTGAACTACAGCGGCTACAATTATAAACTTGATTACCTAAATACTTCAAGCAGACAGAAAGGTGTTGCCAAATTCACGAAGAATCCAGCAGCCGCACAGCTCTATCTGCTCAACAAAAGCGAAAGCGGGACGGCTTATAGCTCTGAGGTTCGTGATATCGGGGTTAGGGCTGACCTACACTATAGCTGGAGAGACTCACATGAATTCAATGCTGGCTTCCAGCTGGCATCCATAGGCCTTAAACCGACCGTAGGAACTTTCTACGACTCATACGAGAAGAAGGCACCCGATGAGAAGACTGCCCTGAATATCGGTCTTGGGGAAGTCCGCTACACAGTGACTACAAATAGGGAAGAAAACCTACTTGGAAGTAAGGAAACCTTGAAGACTATGGGGTTCTATCTGGAAGACAGCTGGGATATCTCTTCACGATTCAAGGCGAACATAGGCATGCGTTTCCAGTCTTATATAATAAAAGGCAAAGCCCGTCAGTCCATAGAGCCGAGAGTATCTATGAGGATGCTTGTAGCCGAAGACATGTCACTGAAGCTATCCTACGCCCGAATGTCGCAGGGGCTACAGCTGCTCAGCAGTAGCACCCTCCTGACACCGTCGGATGTGTGGATACCTATAGCGGGGAGTCTGAAGTTGGGTACGTCTGACCAAGTGTCAGTAGGCTACAACTATGACTTGAAGAAAGGTTTCCAGCTATCGGTGGAAGGCTATTATAAATGGTTGGACAATGTGGTGGATTATAGGGAAGGAGCCTCGTTTATGGTAGGTAATAATTGGCAGGAGAAGATCGCTCAGGGAAGAGGACGGGCTTACGGAGTTGAGCTTATGCTACAGAAGACTGTAGGCAATACCACAGGCATGATGAGCTACACTTGGTCTAAATCCCTACGCACCTTTGACCGAGAGGGGATGGTTCTTAATGAAGGACGCGAATTTTACTCCAAAGGTGACCGCCGCCACAACATCAGCATAAACATCACACAACGTCTTAGCAAGAACTGGGATGTCTCTGCTGCATGGACCTATCAGACAGGTAGAAGAACGTCACTGGCTACCAAGACCGTAGGAAGTGGCATTCTGAACGAATTCAACAACTATAGAGTAAGGGGTGAAGGTGATGCTCCATGGGGCATGGACTTTAACCTTAACCCCGACTATCAGGCAATCTCCACAGAATATCGCCCAGATGCCTATATGGATAATCTCGTCCGGGCTGATACCTATGGACGGCGCAATGCCTATATCATGCCAGCCGTGCACCGTCTGGATATCAGCCTCAGCCATCATGGTATGATAGGCATAGGAGAGATGATCTGCGACATAGGCATCTATAACCTTTACAATCACCAGAATATATCCACGGTGTATTGGGGCTATCAGAATAACCGGCGTGCCCTGAAGGGCGTATGCCTGTTCCCTATCATGCCATCACTAAGTCTTACGCTAAAACTCTGAGTACTATGAAATACAGATACTTTTTCACAGCCATATTGACCTTTTTTATTCTCGCTGCTTGCGAGAATACGCTCAACTTTGAAGGAACGACTGAAGAGGAGGACAACGACTTGGTCATCAATGCAGTAGCCGTGGCAGACGTACCATTCACTGCCTATATCACAAAAGCTGAGCGTGCAGACATAGCCATCATAACACCTTATGTGGATTTTCATACCTCTATGTATCGCAAGGATGATCCGGTAGATGATTATCATCAAAGAATCTATCTTGAAAGAGTGAAAGTGGAAAATGCCGTAGTGGAAGTGACCGTAAACGGAAAGGACACCTACCGCATGACTTATGATCAATCCTTTCTGGGATATAAATGCGACTATATTCCACAGGTGGATGACAGGATTGTAGTAAAGGCATCTTTTGACGGTCAGGCATTAACTGTAGGCACTGCAGTTCCCCCTAAGCCTCATATTGAGATATTGGAGGAGGAAGTGCTAACAGACAACCCGTATCAAGACATGAACGGACTGGCTTTCGTCACAGACAGCGTGATGCGCCTCACGTGCCGTATTACCGATACTGGAGCCGAGTCATTTTATAGACTGCGTGTCCGAGGTGAACGTGATCTAGAAGATAGATATGGTGATACGCATGTCTATTTCTATGTAATGCAAGATATTTTCTTTTCTTCCGATTTGTTGTTTGTGGATAATAGGCTTCACAGGAGTTTTGGGGGATGGCCTGCATACTTCACAAACGTATTCGACAGTCAGCTGATGAAAGATGGACAATATACATTCACCGTTGATAGCCCGAAAGTGCCTTCTAATGCCACAGGTCTTTATTATATAGAAAAAGAAAACCATGAGGGGGTTCCTAGAATACAGCCCCGCGTAATGGTGGAACTGGAATCTATCACTAAAGATTATTACAATTTTCTGAAATCTATGGAACTCTATCGTATCACTACCAGCGATGTGTATGCAGAGCCCGTGCAGGTCTACAGCAACGTGCAGAACGGTTGGGGCATCCTCGGTGCCCTAAGTTACGATAGGCATTTCGTGGAGTACGAGGAGTGATTTCACGTAACTTTTCTTCTGGATTTTTGTGTCAGAAATTTGGCGGTTCCGAAAATAATGTGTTACTTTGCACAAATTTTGGAGTTATGATGCAGAAAAGAGTAAGAAACGAGGCTATCACGCATCCAAGTGCCACGCAGGCAGGGGGTGAATGGGGGCTTGTTTCCTTTTCTCAAAACGATATTTTTCATTAGTGGCGCTATCCTTTTTTAAGGGTGGCGTTTTTTTTGAAATGCCAATAATACATAATAAGGATATGGAGAAGAATTTAAAGAAAGTACTCGTCTTAGGCTCTGGAGCGCTTAAGATTGGACAGGCTGGAGAGTTCGACTACTCTGGCTCTCAGGCTCTCAAGGCCCTGCGTGAAGAAGGTATCAGCTCCGTGCTGGTGAATCCGAACATCGCTACCATTCAGACTTCTGAAGGTATAGCTGACAAGGTGTATTTCCTGCCTATCACCACGTATTTCGTGGAGCGTATCATAGAGAAGGAAAGGCCTGACGGCATCTTGCTGGCCTTCGGCGGACAGACAGCACTGAACTGCGGAACGGAACTCTACCAGAAGGGTATCTTGGAGAAGTATGGCGTGAAGGTGCTGGGTACCTCTGTTGAGGCCATCATGAACACGGAAGACCGTGACCTCTTCGTGAACCAACTGAACAAGATTCCGATGAAGACACCTAAAAGTCATGCTGTGGAAAGTATGGAGGATGCTCTGAAGGCGGCGCATGAGATAGGCTTCCCTGTCATGATTCGCTCTGCATACGCATTGGGCGGTCAGGGTAGCGGTATCTGCAAGGATGAGGCTGCTTTCAAGGAGTTGGCTGAGAGTGCTTTCACATTCTCTAATCAGATATTGGTAGAAGAGAGCCTGAAGGGCTGGAAGGAGATAGAGTTTGAGTGTATCCGTGATGCCAATGACCACTGCTTCACTGTGGCCAGCATGGAGAACTTCGATCCTCTGGGCATACATACGGGTGAAAGCATCGTAGTGGCTCCTACTTGCTCACTCTCTGACGAGCAGGTGAAGATGCTGCAGGAACTGACCATCAAGTGCGTGAAGCACCTGAACATCGTGGGTGAGTGCAACATCCAGTTCGCCTTCAATGCTGAGACCAATGACTATCGCGTGATCGAGATCAATGCGCGCCTGTCACGCTCATCAGCACTGGCATCAAAGGCTACGGGTTATCCTCTGGCTTTCGTGGCAGCAAAGATTGCGCTGGGTTACACTTTGGATCAGATTGGTGAGATGGGAACTCCTAACTCTGCCTATGTGGCTCCATCACTCGACTACCTGATTTGCAAGATTCCTCGTTGGGACTTGACGAAGTTCTCTGGCGTGAGCCGTGAGATAGGTTCCAGCATGAAGTCTGTGGGCGAGGTGATGTCTATCGGTCGTAGCTTTGAGGAGGTGATCCAGAAGGGTCTGCGTATGATAGGTCAGGGTATGCACGGCTTCGTGGGCAACGACGTGACCTTCCCAGATGTGGACAAGGAACTGGAGAATCCTACAGACCTGCGTGTATTTGCCATCGCACAGGCATTGGAGCAAGGTGAGAGCGTGGAGCACATCAGCGAAATCACAAAGATAGATCCTTGGTTCATCAGCCGCATGAAGAACATCGTGGACTACAAGGCTCTGCTTTCTAAATATAATAAGGTGGAAGACCTGCCAGCAGATGTGCTGCGTGAGGCCAAGCGACTGGGCTTCTCCGACTTCCAGATAGCTCGCTTCGTGCTGAAGCCAGAGGGCAACATGGAGAAGGAGAACCTGCAGGTGCGTGCCCGCCGTAAGGAACTGGGCATCTTGCCTGCTGTGAAGCGCATCAACACGGTGGCTTCGGAGCATCCAGAACTGACCAACTACCTGTATATGACCTACGGAACACAGGGACATGATGTGACTTACTACCAGAATGAGAAGTCTGTAGCAGTGCTGGGTAGCGGTGCCTACCGTATCGGCTCCAGCGTGGAGTTCGACTGGTGTTCAGTGACAGCTGCACAGACAGCCAGACAGTTGGGCTACAAGAGCATCATGATAAACTATAACCCTGAGACGGTAAGTACCGACTACGACATGTGCGATCGTCTCTACTTCGACGAGCTCTCCTTTGAGCGCGTGATGGATGTGATAGACCTGGAGAAACCACGTGGCGTGATTGTATCGGTTGGCGGACAGATTCCAAACAACCTCGCTATGAAGCTCTATCGTCAGAATGTGCCTATACTGGGTACTTCCCCTCTGAGCATCGACCGTGCTGAGAATCGTGATAAGTTCTCACGCATGCTCGACCAGCTGGGCATTGACCAGCCTGCTTGGCAGGAACTGACGCACATTGACGATGTGAAGGCATTCATCGAGCGCGTGGGTTATCCAGTACTGGTGCGTCCATCGTATGTGCTCTCTGGTGCAGCCATGAACGTATGCTACGATGACAGCGAGTTGGAGACTTACTTGAACCTGGCTGCAAAGGTGTCAAAGGAATTCCCTGTGGTGGTATCACAGTTCATGCAGAACACCAAGGAGATAGAGTTTGATGCAGTGGCTCAGAACGGTGAGATCGTGGAGTATGCCATCTCAGAGCATATCGAGTTTGCGGGCGTTCACTCAGGCGATGCTACACTGGTGTGCCCGGCACAGAAGATTTACTTCGCAACGGCACGTCGCATCAAGCATATCAGTCGCAAGATAGCCAAGGCGCTGAACATTACAGGTCCATTCAATATCCAGTATCTGGCTCGTAACAACGAAGTGAAGGTGATAGAGTGCAACCTGCGTGCCTCACGTACATTCCCTTTCATCAGCAAGGTGCTGAAGCAGAACTTCATAGAGACAGCTACGCGCATCATGCTCGATGCTCCGTATGCTACTCCAGATAAGAGCGAGTTTGACATCGACTGGATAGGAGTGAAGGCTGCGCAGTTCTCATTCTCTCGTCTGCAGAATGCCGACCCTGTGCTGGGCGTGGACATGTCCTCTACTGGTGAGGTAGGTTGTATCGGCGATTCCGTGAACGAGGCATTGCTGAATGCCATGATAGCTACGGGCTATAAGATTCCTAATCCAGAGCGTGGCGTGATGGTTTCTACAGGTGCCATGAAGTCGAAAGTGGACTTGCTGCCTGCTACACAGATGCTCTTCAAGTTGGGCTACAAGATCTATGCCACTGCAGGAACGGCTGCCTTCCTGAATGCCCATGGTGTGGGCACCATTCCAGTGTTCTGGCCAGATGAGCGCCCAGATGCAGAGAACAACGTGATGCGCATGATCAGCGAACACCAGTTCGACCTCATCGTGAATATCCAGAAGAACCACACCAAGCGTGAGGTGACCAATGGCTATCGCATCCGTCGTGCAGCTATTGACCATAATATACCACTGATCACCAATGCCCGTTTGGCAAGTGCTTTCATTGAGGCATTTACCAGCATGACACTGGATGATGTGCAGATAAAGAGTTGGCAGGAATACAAGTAAAATGAATTTTTCTGCAAAAAAAAGACTTTTTATTTTGCAGATTCAAAAATATATTATGAATTGCCTGCTGGTATCTCGTATTCTGTATATCAATACTGGTAACTTTTGTATACACCCGTTTCGGTTAATTTTGAGAGCTATTTTTAGCGTTGGAATTAACCGAAAAAGGTCTACTAAATACGCAATGATTCTTTTATAATCGTTGTAGAAGGTTTCACAAATGAAAGAATATACTATGTATCAGCCTGCACTTTTGGATTTGTTTTTAGATAGTATGGGAGCAGGATTTTCTTCTGTTATTGAGAAATATAATCCAACTCTCAAGGCTAATAAACTAAAGCAAAAACGTATGGAAATGCGAACAGGAAAGTATTGGAGCTATCGGGAGATTGTTGAAGCTGTGTTAGAAGTCCTCAGAGTGATAAAAGAAGGATTCAACACGAGTGGTTTTAATGATATGTTTTATGAAAAGAAAATTGATATAAAATTACAAATTAATAAGCTAAGTGAAACTCCGAAAAGTAAATATATACTATTATAATTTCCTTCATACAATTTAATGGAGTATAAAGCTGTCAAGCCTAAATAGAATAAACTCAAAAATCCTAATGAAAAATATCTTGATGCAGTTTTTCCACAAGCTCTAGGGATTAAAAATACCATTAAAACCAGAATTATAACTAAAATGATAACAAAGCATATCAAGTAAGCAACTGCTTCTGCTTCATTTTTTTTTTTATCGTCATTACTACTGCTTCTTCCTGAGCTATTGAAATTAAAATTAGTAAACATAGGGCGTGGTCGATGTGTTTCTCTCCTGTAGTGACTATATCCATAGTCATAAGAAGTTCTTGTATAATAAGTGTCTTCATTTAAGCCATCACAGCATTCACAGCTTCCATCTTCTTCTGCACAAAATGAGCATATCAAAATAAGGACAAGTGCCAATGGTACAAGATTAGCAATGAGTATATATTGATTTTCTAAAATAGAAGAAGTTGAAGATAATTTCCTTAATGCTTCTTGTGATTTATTATTTTCAGTTATGAATTTTGAAATTTCAAATTCTTTATTTAAAGTGGAATTAAAAGTATTAACTTCTTCATTAATTTGAATTTTAAGTTTTTTACTTCCTCTTAA
>CALAEY010000006.1 GCA_937891085.1 uncultured Prevotellaceae bacterium
ACCGGGTTGGAAACCGGCAATCAGGCCCCGGGAGCCTGTGTGCTGCCATTACACTATGCCCGCCTTTTGGGTGTTCAAAGTAAAGCAATTTAATGCGTTTATGCAAAAAAAATGCTTGCAATTTGGAAAATAAAGCAAATTTGGGCTCCAATGTTCAGGGTGAAATCATCGCTGTAGATGACCAGTGGAATGGCCTAAGTATCACAAAGAGCATCAGCGTGCAGGTGAAGTAGCATATTTTTTCTAGCAGATCCATAGGATTTGCTTTTTTTTTTATATTTTTGCCTTGTAAATAGTTTTAAAGAAGTGCTTAGCTCATGCTATATAGAAGATTATTGCAAATCATATCGTCCCGAATGGGCATGTGATATGCCAGATGGATGCCCGCCCCATGAGGTACAGGTACCAGACAAACATCCTTTCTATCGCTTGTCTAAGTATTCTGACTCTTATGATGCTGATGACTTTAAGACTTATGCAGAAACAGACCCTAAACGTAATTGGGGGCAATTGCTGCCAATGGCGGTAGGCCTTTCTGTAATAGACAATGAAGTTAAAGCGAGGAAGAACCTTAAACTTCCCATGTTCAGGCAGTACAAGGGCATCATTTTGTTGATCCTTAATCCTATTGATGGTGTAGTGAAGCAAACTGGGGTGCATCGTTCACACTATACTTGGTGGCGCACTAAATCTTTTCACATGTCTAACCTTCAAATGTTGAAGTTATGAGAAAACTGACACTTATTTACATATTAGAATATTATGATGTTCCACAAATCCTAACTGCCAAAGATGCAACGGGAACCAACTATCTCTGTACGATGTTTCGGCAGACAGATGAAATTTACCTGTATCTTGGTGTGCAGATCTCAGAGGCTCGGTTGATGGCTTTCATCGGTGGGCAATTAGATTTGCGTAACATTTATTTGTATCCTGAGGTGGATAATGCTCTATATCTGGTAGAGGCACGGCAAGAGTCTCTCGAAGCAAAAACGTTACTTCAACCACAGGAAATAGTGGAGGAAATGCTTCCTGAAACAGGTTATTTCTATGATGCAAACGACTTAGCTGATGATGCAGCTCCAGCTACAGATACATACCAACTTGAAGTACCTGCTCATGATAGGGATACATTCTCAACACTAATCAGCCGTATGGGATGGCATGCCTCTGCTCTTCGTAAAACTATCAGGAAAGTGGCTGCATTATAACCTACCCATTGACTTCAATGTACAGCAGAAGTCGATTTATGCAAAGAATCTGAGCTTAAGAATGAGATTTTATTATTCCAACCCACTGGGGTGAAAAGCACTTCATAGAAACAAGACAAGGGCGTTGGTTTTTCCAACGCCCTTGTAGGTTTTTCTCACACCTTAGCAAGAATTATCCTTCCAAGGTCTCAGCGAAATCAGACTCTCCTTGCACAACAAAGAGAATCTCGTCATGTTCAAACTCACCGATGCCATCTTTCTTGGCTTCCTTGATGATGAAATCCACAATCTTATCCAGATCTATCTCAACACAACCCTCCTTATCAGGCTCTGCATCCAGCACACCGCTCTTCTCGTAATACTCATAAATGAGGTCGAGGAAGTAGTAAAGCTGGTCGTCCGTAAAGCGATCCTTCAGGTCCTGTGGCAAGTAGCTCTTGATGAATCCTACGGTCTTCTCATCATCCAAGTCCTCTTGCAGGAACTCATCGTCTTGCTTCTTCATGGCCGTGCTGATTATAAGAGTGCATCAATCTTAGCCACATAGGTTGGCTTTGGAGCAGAACCTACCTGCTTGTCAACCAACTGTCCGCCTTTGAAGAACAGAACTGTAGGGATGTTGCGGATGCCAAACTGTGCAGGCAGTTCGTCATTCTCATCTACATCACACTTACCGATGACCACCTTGCCCTCATATTCAGCAGCAAGTTCCTCGATAATAGGACCAACCATACGACAAGGGCCACACCAAGTTGCCCAGAAATCAATTACTACAGGCTTGTCTGTAGCCATCAGCTCATTGAAGTTGCTGTCAGTAAACTCTACCATAATTCTCTTGTTTTTTTAATGATACATTTATTTTAATTTATTTCATATTCCATTTCCTTATCCGTGAGGAAAGACACTACTTCCTTATCGACTGCCAAACGCACCTGACGTGACATGAAGTCCAACGGCTTGTCAACACCAGCGTCTGTGATCTTGAAATGCAGCTCTGCATTACCAGGATGCCTGCGTGCCAAGTCGGAGAATCCAGCCACGAAGTCCTTATCCAAGGAACTAAGCATCAGCTTCACAGTGAACTTGGTGATCAGACGGCCCTTCACTTCTGGCAGGAACTCCACATTATTTATATGCAGTTCCTTCTGCTCTGAACGCCACTGATGTGGCATGATCTTACCCGTCATATAGACAGACGAGTGCTCACTGAGGAAAGGCTGGAATCGTGCCCAATCGTTGCCAAAGAAAGAGAACTCATGGAATCCGGAATAGTCTTCTATCTTCACCCTTCCATACGGATTGCCCTTCTTCGTCATGCCTCGATGCACATTGGTCACTATGCCTCCCATCGTCAGGTCTCCCATACTCTCCAGAGAGCGTTCATCATCGAGATCCTTCATCTGCGTGTTGCACACATTGTTCAGAATCACAGAGAATTCGTCCAACGGATGGGCAGAGAGGTAGATTCCCACCAACTCACGTTCCTTGTTCAGACGCTCTATCTCGCTCCATCGCATACCAGATTCTGGCACTGGAGGAGTGGCAATCTCCACATCGCTGAAATCTCCGAAAAGGGTGTTCTGGGCCTCGGCCTTTCCTACCTGATAGCTCTGTCCGTAGCGCACCAACGTATCAAGGAACACCTCATCCTTAGCATTGCGTGCAAAATACTCCTCACGCGGAATGCCAAAACCGTCGAAGCCACCGCTAAGCACCAAAGACTCCAATGCCTTGCGATTCACACTGCTCAGATTGACGCGCTGCACAAAGTCGAAGATATTCTTGTAAGGGCCATTCTTCTCGCGCTCGTCGATGATAGCCATAGCTGCTCCGTCGCCCATACCCTTGATGGCTGCCAATCCAAAACGGATCTCGCCCTTATGATTCACACCGAACTTCAGGTAACTCTCGTTGACATCTGGGCCTAACGTGGCGATACCCATCGACTTACATTCATCCATCAGCTTGGTGACTTCCGTAATCTGGTCACGCCTACGGCTCATGATGGCAGCCATAAACTCAGCGGGATAGTTGGCCTTCAAGTACGCCGTCTGGAAGGCTACCCAAGAATAGCAAGCCGCATGCGATTTGTTGAACGCATAGGAAGCGAACTTCTCCCAATCTGCCCAAATCTTCTCCAAAATCTGCGGATCATGGCCATTCTTCTTGCCACCCTCGATGAACTTAGGCTTCATGGCATCAACGATGTCTTTCTTCTTCTTACCCATGGCCTTACGCAGGGCATCGCTCTCGCCTCTGGTGAAATCGGCCAATTGGCGTGAGAGCAACATCACCTGCTCCTGATAGACGGTGATGCCATAAGTATCCTTCAGGTACTTCTCCATACAAGGGATGTCGTACTTGATTTCCTCCTTGCCATTCTTTCGGGCGATGAAGGAAGGAATGTAATCCATAGGTCCCGGACGATAGAGGGCATTCATGGCGATAAGGTCTTCGAACACCGTAGGATGCAGTTCTCGGAGGTACTTCTGCATACCTGCCGATTCAAACTGGAAGGTACCAACGGTGCGTCCCTGCTGATAGAGCTCGTAGGTCTTAGGATCATCGATAGGGATATTATCCAGGTCGATGTCGATGCCTCTATGCTGCTTGATAATCGCACAGGCCTCCTTCAACTCCGAAAGCGTCTTCAGTCCCAGGAAGTCCATCTTGATAAGACCAGTGGACTCGATGACATGTCCGTCGTACTGCGTACAATTGGTTTTGGTATCCTTGAAATCGGGATCATCGGCTGTAGAAACTGGCACCCATTCAGAGATAGGATCCCTACAGATGATGAAACCGCAGGCATGAATGCCCGTGCCTCGTACCTGACCTTCCAGCATCTTGGCATACTTGATGGTATTTGCCAGAGGCTGATCGGTAGAAGCCTCGGCTTCCTGCAACATCGGCGTGCACTTGATGGCATTGGGAAGATTCATCTTCATGCCATCGGGAAGGCGATCGGGAATAGCCTTGCAGAGGGCATTGCTGATGTCCAAAGGCACTTTCTCCACACGTGCCACATCCTTGATAGAGTTCTTAGTGGCCATTGTGGCATAGGTGATGATGTGGGCACAGTTCTCATGGCCGTACTTATCCATCACCCATTGCAGCACCCTGCCACGACCGTCATCATCAAAGTCGGTATCGATATCTGGCAATGAGATACGGTCTGGATTCAGGAAACGCTCGAACAGCAAATCGTACTTCAATGGGTCTATCTTCGTGATACCCAAGCAATAGGCCACCACACTTCCTGCTGCAGAACCACGTCCAGGCCCCACCATCACGCCCAACTCATCGCGGGCAGAGTTGATGAAGTCTTGCACGATGAGGAAGTAACCAGGGAAACCCATGGCCTTCATGATGTGAAGCTCAAAGCGGATGCGATCGCTAACCTCCTCTGAAAGCGGATCTCCATAGCGTTTCTTGGCGCCTTGGTAAGCCAGACGTGCCAGATAGTCGGCTTCGAACTTGATGCGATAAAGCTTGTCGATGCCGCCCAACTTAGCGATTTTCTTCTCGCCTTCTTCACGTGAGAGCGGATTTTCGCCCTTTTCATCGGAAGTAAATTCGCGGAAGAGGTCTTCCTCCGTGAATTTCTTTCGCCACTCTTCTTCTGTTCCGAAACTCTCAGGAATAGGGAAGAAAGGCATGATAGGGTCATGGTCGATGCTGTAGATTTCTACCTTATCTAATATCTCAAGGGTATTGGAGAGGGCTTCAGGGATATCGGCAAAGATGTCGTTCATCTCTTCACGGGTCTTAAACCACTCCTGCTTGGTGTAGAGCATACGTGTAGGATCGTCCAAATCCTTACCTGTAGAAAGACAGAGCAGATGATCGTGTGCCTCAGCGTTATCCTCATCCACAAAGTGGCAGTCGTTGGTGCAAACCAACTTGATGCCGTATTCCTTTGCCAATTCGACAAGTACCTTATTGGCACGTTGCTGCATCGGATAGGTTTCCCTATTGGCGCGTTGCTGCGGGTCTTTTACTTCATGACGCTGCAACTCCAGATAGTAATCATCACCAAACACACGCTTATGCCACTCGATGGCTTCGCGTGCCCCTGCCATATCACCGTCAAGGATTTTCTTAGGCACCTCTCCTGCCACACAGGCGGAGCATACGATAAGGTCTTCATGATAGCGCTCCAAATCGGCACGATCAGTACGAGGCCTCATGTAGTAGCCATCTACCCAAGCGTTGCTCACCAGCTTGATGAGATTCTTATAGCCGTGGTAGTTTTTCGCCAAGACTATCAGGTGATAGCCACTCTGGTCTTGCTTGCCGTTCTTTTGTTCCTTAGGACCGTACTTTGAAACGTACATCTCACATCCGAAGATAGGTTTGAAAGGTTCCAATCCCTCTTTCTTCCTCTTCTTATTGATACCTCCCACATAGTCGTGCAGCTCCTTCACGCCAAACATGTTGCCATGATCAGTAAGGGCCATGCCACGCATACCGTTGGCTATCGCCTTATCCACTATCTTCTTGATACTGCACTGTCCGTCGAGCAGTGAGTATTGGGAGTGCACGTGTAGATGAACAAAATCTTGCATATCGGAAAATCATTTCTATTTCAATCCCCAAAGTTACAATCTACTTTAGACGTTTCAAAAATATTTCGCTAAAAGTTATCAACACCCATATTTCTTTCTATTAAAATTGGATTGTTCTTAAAAATACGCTATTTTTGCAGGTGCTTACTAAATCAAAACAAAAAGATAAGATAAATGGCTCGTCTCAAAAGACTAAAAAAAATACGCATACACCGTGAAGGCACCCATACATTGATTGGTGGACTCATCTTCTTCATTTTACTCAATACGTTGGTGTTCTATGGTTTCAAGAGCATGATTCCTTTTTATATCATCGGAGCTATCAGCATCATTGTTTATGGTATCTTGGTGAACTTCTTCCGTTGCCCTATCCGTATGTTCGGAAAGGACACCACGGACGTGATCGTGGCACCTGCTGATGGAAAGGTAGTAGCCATCGAGGAAGTGGAGGAGAATGAGTATTTCCACGACCGCCGCTTGCAGGTCTCCATCTTCATGAGCTTGTGGAATGTGCATGCCAACTGGTTCCCTGTGGATGGAACGGTGAAGAAGGTATGGCATCAGAACGGTCGCTACATGGCGGCATGGCTGCCAAAGTCGAGCACCGACAATGAGCGTGCCAGTGTGGTGATGGAGATGCCTAACGGCATAGAAATCATGGCTACGCAGATAGCGGGTGCCGTAGCGCGTCGCATCGTGACGTATGCCAAGGAGGGTGACGACTGCTACATCGACGAGCATCTGGGTTTCATCAAGTTTGGTTCCCGCGTGGATTTGTTCCTGCCTCTCGGCACTAAGGTCGAAGTGAGCATGGGACAATCGACTACTGGCAACGAAACCATCATTGCACACCTCTAAAATTCAGCATCATGGCCAACAGAATCACCAAGCACATCCCGAACACCATCACCTGCATGAATCTTTTCTGCGGATGTGTGGCTACCTATCATGGCTTCATGCAGAACTTTGAATGGGCATTGATCTTCATTATCTTAGGAGCAGCGTTCGATTTCTTCGACGGTATGGCTGCACGCCTGCTTGATACGCATTCCATCATCGGAAAAGACATTGATTCTCTGGCAGATGACATCACCTTCGGCATTGCGCCTGCCTCTATGGTCTTCGGATGGCTGCAGATTTGGCTGCAGAACTATTACTCCATGGCGCCCTTCATCGCTTATGTGCCCTACATCGCCTTCTTGATTGCTGTTTTCTCTGCTTTGAGATTGGCAAAATTCAATAACGACACGCGTCAGACGACCTCTTTCATTGGTCTTCCAGTGCCTGCCAATGCGCTGTTTTGGGGAGCCTTGATTGTGGGAGGCGATGAGATGCTGATGTCTTTTCAGCTCACGCCCCTGCTGATTATCATTCTGATAGCCGTGTCTTGCTGGCTCTTGGTATCCGAGATTCCGATGTTCTCCCTGAAGTTCAAGAACCTCACATGGGCAGACAATAAGGTGCGCTTCATCTTCCTCTTCGGATGCCTGCTGCTGTTGGCTATGTTCGAGATCGTAGGCATTGCCCTCATCGTCGTTTGGTTTATTCTGTTGTCTCTCATCACTCAACGCAAAGCCTCATGAAACTGTTAGGATTTCTCATCACCATTCTCATAGCGGGCATCCTCTTCGGATTTGGCTCCATGATTCGTTTCTTCAAAAGCATCCTCGGCTTTGATACGAAGCCTCAACAGCGCAAAAAGGAAAACGAGCAACTCTCACGCAACAAGGAGGACCTCAGCAGCAAGAGGCCTAAAATCTTCTCAAAAGACGAAGGGGAATATACCGATTACGAGGAAGTCTGAAAATCTCCACCGCTATGAATATTTATGCCCACAACTGTGAACATTTTTGCTCACAGCGATGAGCATCGTGAGCACCAACGAAAGCATCGTGGTTTTTCAGCGCTTTTTTTGGAAGAAATCCCTCATCAATTGCACGCACTCTTCTGCCATCACACCACTGGTAACTTGTGTCTTTGGATGCAAAGCCTGTGGCGCGAAGACGGTATAGCCACGCTTTTCATCGCTGGCACCATAAACCAAGCGTCCCATCTGCGACCATGCTATGGCTCCCGCGCACATCACACAAGGCTCCACCGTGACATAGAGCGTGCAGTCGTTCAGGTACTTACCTCCCAAGGTAGAGGCAGCCGCCGTGATGGCTTGCATTTCCGCATGCGCCGTCACATCAGTAAGGGTTTCCGTAAGGTTGTGCGCACGTGCAATGATCTGATCCCTGCACACTATCACGGCACCGATGGGAATCTCATCTTCGGCCTCCGCCTTGCGGGCTTCTGCCAATGCCTGCTTCATGTAGTAATTGTCGTCCATAAGCGTGTAATTCTGTTTTTCGTGCCCTAAAATTACAAAAATCTTCCTTATTAGGAAAGAAAAGCGTAATTTTACAGCGAAAAAGTAACGCATCTGTATGGCAGCACACAATGTCTTAGGAAAAGCTGGAGAGGACGCAGCCGTGAAATACCTGGAAAGGCACGACTACCTCATCAGGCATCGCAACTGGCGAAAGGGCCATTTGGAACTGGACATCGTGGCTGCGAAAGACAATATGCTCGTCATCGTGGAAGTGAAGACACGAAGCAACACAGAGGTGCAGGAACCTTATGAGGCTGTTGACGGACTTAAAAAGCACCATATCATCCGTGCCACGGATGCCTACATCAAGGAGTACTCCCTGGATTGTGCCTTGCGCTTCGACATCATCACCGTGGTGGGCAATGCCGACCATTTCCAGATAGAGCACATCAAGGATGCGTTTTACCTTATATAATATAGGAGTAAGAAAAATGAAACCAGATCCCGCCATATTTCCCTTCCGCCTCATCTGCATGGATGAGACCGACTCTACGAACAATTACCTCACGGCTCTCTGCGACAGCGATGAGATGGTGCCAGAGCTATGCACCGTCGTGGCCGATTTCCAATCGGCAGGAAAGGGACAGCGGGGGAATAGTTGGGAAAGCGAGAAAGGCAGGAATCTGCTCTTCAGCTTCGTGATGTATCCCGATTTTGTGAAAGCCCGCGAGCAGTTTATTCTTTCCGAAATCATCTCCCTCAGCGTGAAGGAGGCCTTGGATTGCCGCATCTCCGATGTGAGCGTGAAGTGGCCAAACGACATCTATTGGCAGGATAAGAAAATCTGTGGCATGCTCATCGAGAATGTGCTGAATGCCGAAGGAGGCGTGGCGCGTTGCATTGCAGGCATCGGTCTGAATATCAACCAACAAGCCTTCCTCAGTGATGCGCCTAATCCTGTTTCACTCTCTCAGATTACAGAGCAGGAAGAAGACCTGCATGCCGTGCTGACGGACGTGCTGCTTTTCGTGTCTCGTTACTACAAGCACCTGAAGCATGACTCTGAGGCTTTCACGCAATACCTGACGGAGAAGTACAACCAGAGTCTCTATCGACGTGAAGGGGTGTATCCTTTCCGTGATGCGCAAGGGCTTTTCCATGCGAGTATCTTGCGCGTGGAACCCGACGGAAGACTGCATCTGCTGGATACCGAAGGAAAGGAGCGCAGCTATCTCTTCAAGGAAGTACAATTCATCATCCCATGAAGCTCCGAGACCAGCAAATACTGAATCTGGCGCTGCCTTCCATCCTCTCCAACATCACTGTGCCGCTCTTAGGACTGGTAGATGTGGCGATCGTGGGACACATGGGGAGTGCCAACTACATCGGGGCCATTGCTGTGGGAGGCATGGCGTTCAACATCATCTACTGGATCTTCGCCTTCCTGCGCATGGGTACCAGCGGCCTCACGTCCCAAGCATTGGGAAGAAGGGACATGCCCGAAGTGATGCACATCTTGCTTCGTTCCATCAGCATCGGAATTGGCATCGCCTTCCTACTCTTAGTACTGCAGTATCCGATGCGCGAACTTATCTATCGCATTATCAGTCCTGAAGCTGAGGTCTACCAACTGGCTGTCACCTATTATAATATATGCATCTGGGGGGCACCCGCCATGCTGACACTCAACAGCCTTACGGGATGGTTTATCGGCATGCAGAACACCCGCGCACCGATGGTGGTGGCCATCGCCCAGAATATTATCAACATCATCGCCAGTGTGACACTGGTCTTTGGCCTTGGCATGAAAGTGGAAGGTGTGGCATTAGGAACAGTTACGGCACAGTATGCTGGCCTCTTCATCGGAATAGGGTTCTGGCTGCGCTACTACCTACGCCTGAGGAAGTTCGTCATGCCACATGCCATCTGGAAGCGTGAGGAAGTGGTGCGCTTCTTCAACGTCAATAAGCACATCTTCCTCCGCACATTCTGCTTAGTGGCCGTGATGCTCTATTTTACTTCTGCAGGGGCGCGTCAAGGAGAGTTGATTTTGGCTGCCAATACCATCTTGATGGAACTCTATCTGCTGGTTTCTTATGTGATGGATGGCTTCGCCTTTGCTGGTGAAGCCTTAGGCGGTCGCTTCATCGGAGCCCAGAATCGCACGGCCTTCGATGAGATGCTTCGAAGGTTGGTTTTCTGGAGCCTGCTGGTTTCGCTGCTCTTCACGGTGGTTTACTTTTTCTTTGGACATGGCATCCTAACTCTGTTGACCAACGAACAGGAAGTCATCACTACGGCGCAGACTTACTTATATGGTGCTGCCTTTGTGGCCATCACGGGAGCTGCGGCCTTCATTCTCGACGGTATTTTCATCGGCGCCACCGCCACAAGAGATATGCTGCTCTCCGTATTCCTCTCCACCCTGCTGTTCTTCCTACTCTATTTCCTGCTAAGGGATACCCTGGGCAATCACGGTTTGTGGTTAGCCTACAATGCCTACTTAGCTTTCCGAGGGGTGGTGCTATACGTACGACTGCCACATCTGAAGTCACAAGCATTCAAGGTATAAAAAAGACGGTTGCAAGGCGAACCCCACAACCGTCATTAATATCATCAGATGATCTTACTTGCACTTAGGACACCAAGGCTTCAGTTGCTTAAAGAAGTCGTTGCCCTTATCATCTACCAAGATAAATGCAGGGAAGTCCTCTACATCAATCTTCCAAATGGCCTCCATACCCAGTTCTGGATATTCCACACATTCAATGCTCTTGATGCTGCTCTGTGAAAGAACGGCAGCTACACCGCCGATGGTACCCAGATAGAAACCACCATGCTTCTTGCAGGCCTCTGTCACTACATCCGTACGGTTACCCTTGGCAATCATCACCAAAGAACCGCCGTGATCCTGGAACTCATCCACGTATGGATCCATACGGTTGGCAGTCGTTGGGCCCATAGAACCACAAGGATAGCCTTCTGGGGTCTTGGCAGGACCAGCATAGAGGATAGGATGATCCTTGAAGTATGCAGGCAGGTCCTCACCAGCATCCAGACGTGCTTTCAGCTTAGCATGAGCAATGTCACGTGCCACGATGATGGTACCCTTCAGGTTCACACGGGTGCTTACAGGATACTTAGAAAGCTCACCACGCACGAAGTCGATACCCTTGTTGAGGTCGATCTCCACGCCCTTGGCACCCTCACCAGGCTTACGCATCTCTTCAGGAATCAGTTCTGTAGGATTCTCATCCATCTTCTCCAACCAAACACCATCCTCATTGATGACAGCCTTGATGTTACGATCTGCTGAGCAAGACACGCCCATACCAATCGGACAAGAAGCGCCATGACGAGGCAGACGGATCACGCGGATATCATGTGCCAGATACTTACCGCCAAACTGTGCGCCAAGACCAATCTTATAAGCCTCTTCGAGCAACTTGTTCTCCAAGTCAACATCACGGAAGGCACGGCCAGTCTCATCGCCTGTTGTAAGCAGGTTGTCATAATACTTGATGGAAGCCAACTTCACAGTGAGCAGGTTCTTCTCTGCGCTGGTGCCACCGATAACGAACGCGATGTGATAAGGCGGGCATGCAGCAGTACCCAGGCTCTTCATCTTCTCTACGAGGAATGGGAGCAGCGTACCCTCATTCTGGATGGTAGCCTTGGTCATGGGGTAGAAGTAGGTCTTATTGGCAGAGCCTCCACCCTTAGCCACCATGATGAAACGATACTCAGCACCTTCCACAGCCTCAATGTCGATCTGAGCAGGGAGGTTGCAGCGTGTATTCACTTCATCATACATATTCAATGGGGCATTCTGAGAATAGCGCAGATTGTCGTTCACATAAGTATTGTATACACCACGTGACAGCGCCTCCTCATCCTCGAAGCCTGTCCAGACTTGCTGACCCTTCTCTCCGTGAATGATGGCCGTACCCGTATCTTGGCAGAAAGGAAGCACGCCCTTCACAGAAGCCTCTGCATTGCGAAGGAATTGGAGAGCCACATACTTATCATTCTCAGAAGCCTCAGGATCCTTCAGAATCTTTGCCACTTGCTCGTTGTGCGCACGGCGCAGCATGAACTCACAGTCGTGGAATGCCTGTTGTGCAAGCAGTGTCAGAGCCTCTTTGCTGACCTTGAGAACCTTGTGTCCCTCAAACTCGCCTACGCTTACGCCTTCTTTCGTAAGCAGGCGGTATTCTGTAGTATCCTTACCCAGTTGGAACATGGGAGCATACTTAAAATCAGGTGTTTTAGCCATAATTACATTAGTATTTAAAGTTAATATTGTCTTCTTCCGACAAAGATAGTATTTATAATTGAGAATTGAAAGTGGAAAATTGAGAATTCTCAATCCTCAATCCTTAATTCCTCGTCGTATTTTTGGAACAAGAAGTCGTTGTATGGATATTTCTGCACATGCAACTCCTTCACACGTTCGTAAAGCACGTCACGAAAAGCATCTATCCCCGTCTTCTCACGGGCAGAGATAAACATGCAGTTGTCCTCCATCTTAGCCATCCAAGTGCGCATCAGCTCTTCGAGCGTCCAGTTGGCACGGGTGCGCGGTGTGAGGTCATCTTCATCCTTCTTCACATAGGTATAGGCATCTATCTTATTGAATAGCAGCATCGTAGGCTTGCCTCCTGCCCCTATCTCTGCCAATGTTTTGTTTACCACTTCTATCTGTTCCTCGAAATCAGGATGGGAGATATCCACTACATGCACCAGCAAGTCGGCCTCACGCACCTCATCAAGGGTACTCTTGAAGGAATCTATAAGGTCAGTAGGCAATTTACGTATAAACCCCACTGTATCGCTCAACAAGAAAGGCAGATTCTCGATGATGACCTTACGCACCGTGGTGTCGAGCGTGGCAAAAAGCTTGTTCTCAGCAAAAACCTCGCTCTTGGCCATCAGGTTCATCAAGGTGGATTTTCCCACATTGGTATAACCCACCAAGGCAACGCGAATCAAGCGCCCACGATTCTTGCGCTGCGTGCTCTTCTGCTTGTCTATCTCTGCCAGGCGTTCCTTCAACAAGGACATACGACTGAGGATGATACGGCGGTCCATCTCCAACTGTGTCTCACCAGGACCACGCAGACCCACCATACCTTTACCGCCACCGGCACCAGAACCACCGCCCTGGCGTTCCAAGTGTGTCCAGAGCCGCTGCAGACGCGGCAGCATATACTTGTATTGCGCCAATTCTACCTGCGTCTTCGCATTGGCGGTTTGAGCACGCATGGCGAAGATGTCCAGAATCAATGAAGTACGGTCGAGTATTTTGATTTTCAGTTCCTGCTCAATATTACGGATCTGCTTGGCAGAAAGTTCGTCATCGAAGATGGCCATACCCACCTCACGGTCTTCATCTGCTTCTGCCTGAATATAGTTCTTGATTTCATCCAGCTTACCTTTACCTATATACGTTACTTGATGGGCTTGGTCGAGCTTTTGCGTAAAACGCTTTACGACAACGGCTCCAGCAGTTTCAGCAAGGAAAGCCAACTCGTCCAAATATTCATTGGTTTTCCGCTCATCTTGCTTTTTGGTAGTCAAGCCCACCAAAATAGCAGTTTCCGACTTAACTTCAGAAATGACAAATTCTTTCATACTTTTCTATTTGGATGCGAAGATAAGGAAAAACTTGCAGAATTACAAGAAAAACAGCGATGCGCCGATCACACTGACGATAGCACCGATAACTTCCAATGTACGCACCTTCTGTTTGAAAAGCAGATGAGCTGGCCAAATGATTAAAACGGGGGTAAGCGCCATCAGCGTAGAGGCAATGCCTGCCTCTGTATAAAGCACTGCCATCAACGACAAGGAGACACCGATGAACGGTCCCGTCAGCGTAGCCCCTATAGCTGCCGTCATGCCCTTACTGTCTTTCAGAGCAATCGGGAGGGTATAGAACTTTCTGCTAAGTCCCATCACAAGGAGGAATCCTAGGCTACCTGCCACGGCGCGGATAAAGGTAGAAGCAAAGGGCATCATGGTGGTCATCATCTCGTTTCCCATGGGGATATCTTGTTCATAGAATCCCATGCCCACCTTACTCAGTACTAGTCCTAAACCTTGCCCGATACCAGCTCCGATGCCGAAGATTACGCCTTTTATGGGGAGCTTCAGCTCTATCTTCTTATGATGCTCATCGCCGCCCTTACCTAAGACAGACATGCCGATACCCGTGATAGTGACCAGCATACCAAGCCAAGCTTTCAGCGACAGGCTTTCACCCAGCAGTACCCAACTCGACTGTGCTGCTGCCAAAGGTGCCAAGGTCATGAAGAGTTGCCCGAAACGAGAACCTATCAGTACGTAGGAATTGAACAGGCAGTAATCTCCGAAGACATACCCCACCAAGCCCGACATGATCAGCCATAGCCAAGCCTTGCTCCCTGCGAAAAGAGGAAAAGGGGCACCTGTGGTGATCCACAAGGTTGCCCCTAACAATATCAACGATAGCGTCAGACGGATGACATTCAGCTGCAGAGAGCCGAGCCTCTTGCTCGCCACCTCTGCGCAAAGCGCCGTAATGGTCCACGAAAACGCTACGACCAGCGAAAGGATTTCACCAAAATACTGCATTTGCAGTCTTAACTCTTAACCCTAAACTCTAAACTCTAAACCAAACATCACTTCACCTGGATAACCAGATAGCGAGATACGCTCCAGAACGTATTCTCATCGGTGATATGCAGGGTCAGATTGCCTTCGCTGTCCTTATCCAGTGAATAAGAACCTGTAGGATGGGTAGTCAGGACATCAGCTGACTTAGAATACAGTCTGATTTCTTTTGTAGTGCGGACATCAATCTCCGTGAAGTAATCCTTGTTGATGTCGCTCTCAGACAGCACTTTGTCCTTTCTGAGGAAACCACCATCCGTCAGGATGTTCTCCTCGCGCAGTTCCTTTCTGGTACCGAACACGAACCAAGCCCTGTGCAAGTCCAAATCCTGCTGATTCAGCATATTCTGCTGCTCCTGAGTCTCCACAATCAGCGCTTCCTTGTCAGCACTGAGGTCGGCCACAACCTCATCCAGCTCCTGAATGCGGATGTTCTTCTCTGCCAGTTCTGCCTGCAGAGCCTCGATGCGCTGTGCGCGTGTCTCCAGTTCCTGATTCAGTGACTCCACAGCCTTCTTCAGCTGTGCACTCTGATTGCGGCTGCTGTTCAGCATACCTTCCAGCTTTGCTATCTGCTCCTTGTTCTCCTTCATCTGCTTCTGGATGAACTCTATATCCTGAGCAATGCGGGCACGGGCATCGGTAGAACCCTCACCGAATCTGTTGGTTTGCAGATCCACGCGGTTCTCTGCCTCGTTGATCTGTCTGAAACCTTCGGTTATCTGGTTGAAAGTACCCATCATTTCATCAAGTTCAGCGTTTCGCTGTGAGAGGACGGTCAGCAGTGAGTCGTTCTCTGCCTTCAAGATATCTGATTTCCCGCCAAGTTGGTCGCATGATGCCAAGAAACCTGCGCAGATGCATGCTACCATAAATACTAACTTTTTCATAAGCTTTTAGACATTTAGTTTGTTATACCTATTTCTCTTTACCTGCCACGCAGATCACTATCTCCCCGCGTGGTTCATTCGCAGTGAAGTGTGCCACCAGCTCTGCCAGACTTCCATGCACGGTTTCCTCGTGTACCTTGGAGATCTCCCTGGAGACAGAGGCCTGACGTTCTGCTCCAAACACCTCGGCAAACTGGGTCAATGTCTTCAGCAGTCGATAGGGCGATTCGTAGAAGACCATCGTCCTCGTCTCCTCTTCGAGCGACTTGATGGCCGTCTGCCTGCCCTTCTTCTGAGGTAAGAACCCCTCGAAGCAAAACTTGTCGCACGGCAGTCCCGATGACACTAAAGCAGGCACAAAGGCTGTGGCTCCTGGTAATGTCTGTACCTCGATGCCTGCCCGCACGCACTCACGTGCCAGTAGGAATCCAGGATCGCTGATGCCAGGCGTGCCTGCATCCGAGATCAAGGCCACCGTCTCTCCCGCCTCTATGCGCTTCACCAGTCCTTCCACCGTCTGGTGCTCGTTGAACTTATGGTGGGAGAGCATGGCGTTCTTTATCTCGAAATGCTTCAGCAGATTGCCACTGGTACGCGTGTCCTCCGCCAGTATCACGCTGGCTTCTTTCAGCACCCTGATGGCGCGGAAGGTCATATCTTCCATGTTGCCAACGGGCGTGGGCACGATGTAGAGCATTCCTTTATCCATGCTATTCACTTTGAAATTCGCGGCAAAGTTAGAAATAATTTATGGTAAATCATTAGAAGTTTACAAAAACTCACATTTTTGTAATATCTTTGCAATATAAAATGTATAGGAATGGACTTATTTTCAGAAGACAGAATACATGAAACCAGCCGTCGCGGGCGCATTGAGGTGATCTGCGGTTCTATGTTCTCCGGAAAAACCGAGGAACTGATACGCCGCCTGAAGCGTGCGAAGTTTGCCAAGCAGAAGATAGAAATCTTCAAGCCTGCCATTGATACACGCTACAGCGAGGAGGAAGTGGTGAGCCACGACAGCAACAGCATCGTCTCTACCCCACTCGATTCTTCGGCCAGCATCCTGCTGCTTTCGTCGGATATCGACGTGGTGGGAATTGACGAGGCACAGTTCTTCGACATGGGACTGGTAGATGTATGCAACCGTCTGGCCGACAATGGGGTGCGTGTCATCATAGCAGGACTCGACATGGATTTCCGTGGGGTGCCTTTCGGCCCTATGCCTGGCTTGATGGCCATTGCCGATGATGTGACCAAGGTGCATGCTATCTGCGTGAAGTGTGGCGACCTGGCCATGTACTCCCACCGCAAGGTGAACGATGAGAAGCGGGTATTGCTTGGAGAGGCGCAAGAGTATGAGCCCCTATGCCGCCATTGCTACCAAGAAGCTATCAACAACAAAGACTAAACAAAAGTGTTATGGAACGCAAGAAAATCACATTCGACCTGTTTATCCGTAGCGTCATCGGCCTGGCATTGGTGACGGGCTTCCTGATGCTGCTCTACCGACTCAGCAATGTATTGGTGCCGTTTTTCCTGGCATGGCTCATCGCCTACCTCATATTCCCGATGGTGAAATACTTCCAATACAAGCTGCGTCTCAAGTACCGTGTACTAGCCATCTTGGCTGCATTCCTACTCATTGCCCTGGTGCTCACTCTGGCCACCATCCTGCTGCTTCCACCCATCATCTCGGAATTTGCGCGTGTGAAGGACCTGATTGTGGAGTACTTCACCTCCAACGAGACCGCCAGCCGTGTGCCTGCCATCATCAACCAGTTTATCCAAGAGGACATCGGAGCCAGCCAAATCATGAAGTTGCTCGACAAGCAGGAGTTCCAGCACATGGTGCGCGAAGCCCTGCCTCACGTCTGGAACGTGGTCACTGATGCGGTAAGCGTCGTGTTCAGTATCATCTCCCTGCTCATGGTAATACTCTACACCATATTTATATTGCTCGACTATGAGACCATCTCCAACGGTTGGCCAAACCTTGTGCCCACGCGTTACCGCCCTCTCAGCATCAAGCTCATGCAGGATATCAGCGATAGTATGAACAAGTATTTCCGCGGGCAGGCCATGGTGGCCTTCAGCGTGGGCATTCTGTTCTGTATTGGCTTCCTCATCGTAGGTCTGCCCCTGGCCATTCCGCTGGGACTCTTCATCGGCCTGCTCAACATGGTGCCATACCTTCAGATCGTGGGTTTCATCCCCACCATCATCCTGGCCATTCTGCATGCCGCTGATACGGGGCAGAATTTCTGGGTCATCCTGTTGTTCTGCTTCATCGTCTTTGCCGTGGTGCAAGGCATACAGGACATGTTCCTCACTCCTAAGATCATGGGACAGGTCACGGGCCTCAACCCCGCCATCATCCTGCTCTCCCTCTCCGTGTGGGGTTCACTGATGGGTGTGATGGGTATGATCATCGCCCTGCCTATGACCACCCTCCTGCTGTCGTACTACCAGAAATACGTCATCAATCGGGAGCACAGGCGGCAACTGGAAGCCCTGCCCCCAGCCGAGGCAGATAAATAATTTTGACCAAAAGCATTGCTAATTCAAATAAAGTGCCTATCTTTGCACCCGATTTAATAATCGACAAGCGGAGATCCGCTAGCTCAGCAGGTAGAGCACAACACTTTTAATGTTGGGGTCTTGGGTTCGAGCCC
>CALAEY010000007.1 GCA_937891085.1 uncultured Prevotellaceae bacterium
GCGACCCCAACCTTGGCAAGGTTGTGCTCTACCAACTGAGCTATTTCCGCAAAAATCGTAGATTTTTGCAGGATTCTCGGCGGCGCTTCGGCAAAATCAAAACGAGTTTTGTTTTGCTCTCAGCTTGCACGAGAATTCCGCAAGCACGTTATTTTTTTCTAACGCTGCTGCAATTTCTACGTTTCAATGTTCTCTTGCTTCGTTAAGCGGATGCAAAGGTAAGCAATATTTTTTAACCTGCAAGCGCAAAAAGGATTTTTTTTTCAATCCATGCGGTCTTTATAATCCCAATAAGAGTAGCGACGATAGAGCACTGCCTGCCCGTCGCTCGTCCATAGACCGATGCTGGGATGCTGAATGCCATTGAACATCGTGGTCTTTACGGTGGTGTAGTGTATCATGTCTTCCAGCACGATGAGCTCACCGATTTCCAACGGATGGTCGAAGCTCCAAGAGCCGATGAAATCACCGCTGAGGCATGAATTGCCTCCCATGCGATAGACGTAGGGACCATCTTCACCAAAACGAGCGCCTGTAATTACGGGTTGGTATGGCATCTCCAGACAGTCGGGCATGTGGCATGTGAAGCTCACGTTCAGAATGGCGGTTTTTATGCCGCGGTTCTCCACGATGTCCACCACACGGGCCGTGAGCACGCCTGTCTGCCAGGCGAATGCAGAGCCGGGCTCCAGGATGATGCGCAGATTCGGATAGCGATCATGCAGCCCCTTCAGAAGGCCTATCAGATGCTCCACATCATAGTCCTTGCGTGTCATCAGATGTCCGCCACCGAGGTTCAGCCATTTCAGCCGTGGTAGCCACTTTGCGAATTTCTCCTCCAGGTGCTGCAGTGTGTGCTCCAGAGCGTAAGACGATGATTCACAGTGGCAATGGCAATGGAAACCCTCTATGCCGGCAGGAAGCTCCTCTGGGAGTTGCTCTGCCAGAAGACCGAAGCGCGTTCCTGGTGCGCAGGGATTATAGAGGTCGGTTTCGATCTCCGAATACTCTGGATTGATGCGCACACCGCATGAGATGGCATGATCGGCCTCCTTCGTGAGAGGATAGAAGCACTCGTATTGTGTCAGTGAATTGAAGGTGATATGACTGCTGCACCGCATGATTTCCCCAAAGTCCTCTTCCGTATAGGCAGGCGAGTAGGTGTGGGCCCTGATACCGAACTCCTCGTAGGCCAGCCGTGCCTCATACGGCGAACTGGCAGTGGTGTGGTGGATATACTCCCTGAAGATAGGGAAACTCTTCCACAAGGCAAATGCCTTGAAAGCCAGGATGATTTCCACATCGGCCCTATCTGCCACCTGCTTTATCAGAGTGAGATTCTTGCGCAGGAGGTCTTCCTCCATGATGTAGCAAGGATTGGGGAACAGGTTGTAGTCTATCATAATCAATTGTTATAAACTCTTACTAGTTTGTGCATAAGACGTGTGCCACCAGCTGCTGGCATCTCTTGCCACACAATCTCGTCTCTGCTCAATTTCCCAGTACTAATTTCAATTAAATTGCCTTCGGTGGTGGTCAGTTGCACTATTGAACCATGATTCACCAGCTGGTATGTGTAGGTTTCCGTGGTTCCACGCTCTCCTGAAAGGCAAGTACAAGTATTGTCGGCATTGAAGGTCCAGATAGATGCGTCTGTCATAGTGACATTCTTGTCTATGGGAGCCAATTCCCACGTACCAATGAGATCAATCTGGCTGATGCCTTTCAAGTTGGCATAGTCATCATCGCTGCATGCACTGAAACCCATTGCCAGGCAGAGAGTCATTATCAGACTCATGATTTTTAATGTTTTCATACTTCTTGTTTTTTGGTTGTTACTAACCTTATAAATGCAAAGATAGTAAAAACCTTGCATTTGGAGCACTTGTTTTTTTAAAGTACCTTAAATCTTGCAAATCTTAGCAGCAACTGCTTAGTGCCGGCATTGCGGAACTGGATGGTAGCCTTGGCATTGTCGCCGCTGCCCTCTACCTTGATCACCTCTCCGATGCCAAAGCGCTCGTGCTGTATCTGCTGTCCCACTTGGAGAGTGACAGTGCTGCCACCACTGTTGCCTGCCGATGGCGCTACACTCGATACACGCTTCAGATTTCGCGTCATGGGCATCACCGATGGACGTGGAGTGGGCCTCTCCTCCGACGGGAAGAAACTCCTGCGAGGCTGACCGTATTCGCTGCTGCGCGGTGTGAAACGCGGTGCGCTGCTCTCGCCCCACTGACTGCCGAAGGGCGATGCCTTCTGCCGTGGCATGCTGTCATCGTTCTGTGGCTTCAAGAACTTCACATCGATGTCACGCAGGAAGCGGCTCGGCTGTGAGAACTCCATCTTGCCGTAGCGGAAGCGCATCTTTGCGAAGGAGAGGTAGCAATGCCTCTCGGCTCGTGTGATGGCCACATAGAACAGGCGTCGCTCTTCCTCCAATGCCCGCATGGATTCGCCCGACATGGGGCTGGGGAACAGATTCTCCTCTAGCCCCACCACGAAGACCGTACCAAATTCCAAGCCCTTGGCGCTGTGCACTGTCATGATGGTGATGCGTGCGCCGTCATCGTCGGCGTCAGAATCTTGGTCGGTGAGCAGCGATACTTCCGAGAGGTAGTCCGACAGCGAGATGTGCGGATTGTCCTCCTCCAGCCGACCGTCCGTGAAGTCCTTCAGACCGTTGGTCAGCTCCTCTATATTCTCTTTCTTGCTCATGGCCTCCGGCGTATTCTCACTCGCCACGTCCTCGATGATGCCACTCGCCTTGATGATGTCCAGTCCCAGTTCGTAGGCGTTGCGCTCCGCAGCCTCGCCGATGAATCCCGCCATCAGCTCCTGGAAGCCCTTCAGCTTCGTCAGTGTGCCCTTCGATACGTCCAGCCCGTAGGTGTCAGGATGGCTGATCACCTCCCAGAGGCTCACCGCATGCTCCGTGGCCTTCGCCGCTATCTTTCCCACGGTAGTGTCACCGATGCCACGTGCCGGATAGTTCACTATGCGCTTAAACGCCTCCTCGTCGTTCGGATTCACCACCAGTCGGAAGTAAGCTATAATGTCCTTGATCTCCTTGCGCTGGTAGAACGACAGGCCGCCATACACGCGGTAGGGGAGCGACTGCTTGCGGAACTCCTCCTCGAACACGCGGCTCTGAGCGTTGGTGCGGTAGAGAATGGCGAAGTCAGAGTAGGGCACCCCATCCTTGCGGCGCAGCTCCTTGATCTTGTTGGCCACTATCACAGCCTCCTCCGCATCGCTGTAGGCCTGATAGATGCCCAGCGCCTCGCCTGTCTCGTTCTTCGAGAATACCTCCTTCGGTATGCGACTCATGTTCTTCTCTATCAAACTGTTGGCTGCCTGCACGATGGTCTGCGTAGAGCGGTAGTTCTGTTCCAGTTTGAAGATCTTCGCCCCGCGGAACGTCTTGGTGAAGTTCAGTATGTTGTCTATCTCCGCCCCACGGAAAGAGTAGATGCTCTGTGCATCATCGCCCACCACACACACCTTGCCATGCTGCAGTCCCAGTTGCATCACGATGCTGTGCTGCGCGTAGTTGGTGTCCTGGTACTCATCCACCAGGATGTATTTGAATCGGTCTTGATATTTCGCCAGAATGTCCGGATGCTCCTTGAAGAGGATGAACGTGTAGAGCAGCAAGTCGTCAAAGTCCATCGCATCCGACTGCTTCAGCCGGTTCCAGTAGCGCTGGTAGATGTCGCACACCTGCGGGATGCGTGCCGCACAGTCGGCCTCATACACCTCCGGATTGGCTCCGTAGCGTGCAGGCGTCACCAGTCGGTTCTTGGCATTGCTGATGC
The DNA here is from genome assembly GCA_937891085.1 of uncultured Prevotellaceae bacterium. Lineage (GTDB taxonomy): Bacteria > Bacteroidota > Bacteroidia > Bacteroidales > Bacteroidaceae > Bacteroides. The sequence goes on from CALAEY010000007.1 coordinate 3,819, forward strand.
GGTTTTGCACGGTGGCTGGCTTATACACCTTCTCATCCAGTCCCATCTCCTTGATGATGCTGCGTATCAGGCTCTTGCTGTCAGCCGTGTCATAGATGGTGAAGTGGTTGGAGAATCCCAGCGCCTCGCTTTCGGCATGCAGTATGCGCAGGAAGATGCTGTGGAACGTGCCCATCCAGAGGTATTGTGCCCGTTTCTCGCCCACCTGTCGGGCGATGCGCTCCTTCATCTCACGTGCCGCCTTGTTGGTGAACGTCAGCGCCAAGATGTTCCACGGGTCCATGCCCTGTTCCATCAGGTAGGCTATCTTATACGTCAGCACACGCGTCTTGCCAGATCCCGCACCCGCTATCACCAGCGAAGGTCCGTCACTGTAGAGCACGGCACTCAGCTGTCCCTCATTCAGTTCGTTCAAGAAATCCTGCATATCTATCTGTTCCTTTTTTCAAGCTCCAGTAAAAATCGTTTCACCTCCAAGCCTCCGGCATATCCCGTCAGCGTGCCGTCTGTGCCTATCACGCGGTGGCAAGGGATGAAGATGCTCAGCGCATTGGCCCCGTTGGCACTTGCTACGGCCCTCACGGCCCTCGGCCTTCCCAATGCGGCGGCCAGCGCTCCATAGCTGCACGTGGCACCGTAGCCTATCCCCCTGAGCTGTTCCCACACCAGCCGTTGGAAGTCTGTGCCTATCATCCAGAGTGGGAGAGTGAATGCCTGTCGCCGGCCTTCGAAATATTCATCCAGCTGCCTCATGGCCTCCTCCGTAGTGCTGCATGGCTGTGTGACGAGCCTTCCGTCCAGTGCCCTGCAGAGGCGGCGATCGATGCTCTCGCGTGACTTACGTTCTGCCCAGTCACAGAGGCAGAGCCGATTTTCGAAGGCACCTATCAGCAGCGTTCCTACGGGCGATTCATAGTGTTGCAGCGATATGAGTTTTTCGTTTCCCATCTCTTAGGCGTAAAGTGAAGACAAAGTTACTCATTCTTCCCCAGCTTTCCAAACAGATGTGCATATATTGTTCTCAAAAAGTCATAGATCGATGATTGTCAGTGCGAAGTTACTACACGCCGATATCAGTCGCCAAATTTATCTTCGTTTTGTCAGTTGCGATTCAAGTAACCCACTAAATATCATCTATTTCCCAATATGTTAAAATATGTCAATACCCCCAAACACCACCAAAGCAGTCACGAATCCTTAATCAGTCACACAGCGCAGCCAAAATTCTCAATTCTCAATTTTCAATTAAATACGTTCTAACTAGCAGCAAATTTCTTCGTAGTTAAGAGCAAAAACCACCCCCATTTTTTTGAAGTCCCTAAAATCCGCAGATAATTTTTCAATGGTCTAATATTGCCGCCATTTGAGACAT
>CALAEY010000008.1 GCA_937891085.1 uncultured Prevotellaceae bacterium
TTTTGGGCATCGAATCTACAATAGAAACCTATCGGCTGGTTGCGGATAATCATTTAATTTTAAGTATCATGGAAATTATGCGCAAATAGCTGATGCTATAAGAAAAGTCATTCCGGCATGGATGCCCCAGATGGAGCAGTTCTTCAGAATGATAGTGTTCGATTATCTGTTTGGCAATGAAGATGCGCACATGAAGAATTTCTCATTGCTGAATAGGGGAGGTGAGTATTTCTTGGCTCCAGCATACGATCTTATTAATACGTGCATTCATATTCAGAGTGGAAGTGACTTGGGGTTGTCTGATGGCCTTTCACCTGATATAGAGATGAGCGAGGTGTATGATAGGACGGGACATTTCTGTCGAACGGATTTTGTGCGATTTGCAGAGAGGATTGGATTGCCGAGAAAGCGTGCTGATATGGTTCTTGATATGTTCATGGAGATTCCCTTCAACACGTATATGCTCATTGACAATTCTTTTCTGAACGATAAGATGAAGCGGATGTATAAGAGGGTGATAGAGGAAAGAAGAGAGAGATTTGTTAGAAAAACAGATTTGGTTTAGAACTTAGGGCTTAGAGTTTAGGGCTTAGAGCTTAGAACTTAGAACATAGAGCTTAGGGAGTTTTTTGTATTAAAAGGAGCAAAAATGGGGTTGCTGGGGGGGATTTTAAGAAAAAATGAGGTTTTTTTGAAAATAAATCAATAAAATAGTTTGCAGGTTAAATATTTGGTGTATCTTTGCATAGTTTTTAAAATAAAAAACGACAAAACGTTTTTTTATTGAAATAAAACACGACGTTATTCGTTGCAAATGCAAGGTTTAACACGACGCAAGTAGGATGTATTAAAGCGTTCTACTTGCAATTCGTCGCTATAATCAGAGACTTTATTTTTACTTCATAAATTGAAGCGTACGAATTTGGTTCGTACGCTTTTTGTTTTTATCTTTGTATCATATTTTTAAACGATAACGGTGATGAATATAATAGAAACAAAGATTCCGGGGGTGGTGATTATTGAGCCTCGGATATTTGAGGATGCTCGTGGGTATTTCTTCGAGTCTTTTAATCAACGAGAGTTTGAGGAGAAGGTGGGGCCTGTCTGCTTTGTCCAGGACAATGAGTCGAAGTCGAGTTATGGTGTGGTGCGCGGCTTGCATTTCCAGAAAGGGGAGCATGCCCAGAGCAAGTTGGTGCGTGTGGTGAAAGGTGCTGTGCTGGATGTGGCTGTGGATATCCGTAAGGGTTTACCGACGTTCGGGCAATGGGTGAGCGTAGAATTGACAGAGGAGAATCATCGGCAGTTCTTTATTCCTCGTGGCTTTGCGCATGGTTTTAGTGTGCTGAGTGAAACAGCAGTGTTCCAGTATAAGTGCGATAATTTCTATGCGCCACAAAGTGAGGGAGCCATAGCTTGGGATGATCCGGATTTGAATATCGACTGGCGCATTCCTGCTGATAAGATTATTCTTTCGGCGAAGGACGCCAAACATCCGTTGCTTCGCAATTTAGTTTAGGGTTAAGGGTTTGGAGTTTAGAGCTTACGACAATGATATGATATTATTAAAGAAACGGCTGGGATTTGGTATTCCCAGCCTTTTTCTGTTTTTATTCTACTGATGATTCTAATAATTGATGCCTGATCGGACGGTTGTCGATGCGGAGGCCGAAGTTTTTTGGATGGATCTGATGGCGCGACTTCTCACCATATTCAGGAGCACTTTCCAGACTCAGCGCACGAGTGCCGGTCTTACCTGCTGCTTGCAGGGCTGCTGCCAACATGGTCTCGTTCTCATCACCGAGTTGATAGCCATCACCAGGCTTGTCTTCTGCGTGGATGGTTGGGGTAAATCCGTTTGGCATGATAGGGCAGTTGCCATCCTTATCGGCGTAGCGGCTGATCATGACATAGAATCCCCAGTTGCTGATTCCATCTGGAGTCTTGCCTTGGTTTGTCATTTCTGTATACCAGAGTGGGGCACTGAGCACCCATCCTGTGCAATACTTGCCATGTGTGTTCTCACTACCGATGATCTCAATAGGCATGTAAGGCATCAAGCCAACTAAGATACTCTCTGAAGCAGAAGCTGTATTTCCACTCACGATGGCATAGATCTTCTGCAAACCAATGTTGTAAGACTGGTCGATGTAAGTGCTCCTGTTGCCATTAGAGTCTTCTTTGACATTCAGATAGTGGAAACGGTCATCGGCCCATACTTGATTGTAGCGGGCGTTATATACATCCTGCTGATAGAGGGTCATCGTGTTAGTATCTGCCCAAGGCCCATACATAGCAGCCATCGTTTCCTCTGTCTTGACCAAGCCACCACCGTTGTAGCGAAGATCCAAAATCAGCTCAGTGACACCTGCCATCTTGAGCTCACTGCTGATGGCTTTCAGAGGCTCGATAGATGTCTCGTCAAAGCCTGTGTAGTGGATGTAGCCCACCTTCTTACCGTTCACATCGAAAATCTTATGAGCGATGATAGGGTTCTCATACATCTCGATAGCGGTCAGATCAGCGCTCTCTGTTGGCTCTACGGTGCCATGTGAGTAACCAAATGTACCACTGGCACTATAGTAAACACTCTGGAAATTGGCGGGAGTGATATTCTTGCCATTGTAGGTCAGGATAACGTCGCCACGCTTGATGCCAGCATTGGCAGCAGGACTATTTTCATAGACCAGATTTACCACGAAGCAGACGGTCTCATGACTGGAGTCAACATAATAGATATTGACATCCCAACCATAAGTTACCTCAATGTTCTGGGTACTGTTGTAGAATGATGCGTAGTCGTCTGTCACCATACTCCACTTATCCTTTATATCGCCGTTGGAATATCTGATGTTATCCCATGCGGTGATAGGGTCAGTGCAAGTCTCAGGATTCAGCTCACTCGTTATCTTGCTGGCTATCTCATCACTCCAGAGATACACTTCACCTGCCACTTGATTGACAAAACCAGTGGCATTCTTTATCTCTGTGCTGATGGTAGGCGTTGTTGGATCTGTCTTCCCTGATGGATCGGTTGGCGTAGGGGTTGGGTCGGTCCTCTTATAGCTTGGCTCATCGTCACTACAACCAGTAAATGCCAATCCACAGCAAAGAACTGACATCAGAAAATAAAGCTTTGTGTTCATTCGCATAATCTGTAAGTTTTTGTTATTTTGACTGCAAAGATATACATAATTCTTAGTAAAGCAACCTAAAATCGGCAAAAATGGGCAGATGGTCGCTGTATCCCTTCTTGGAATACTTCACTCCGCTATAGTTTCGATGGGGGTAGTCTCCGCCATAGCGTGTGTCTGGTTCCAAGAGGAACTTGGCGCGATAGACATCGGCTTGCCCTGGCACCGTATAGAGGCTCGATGAGGCTTGGAGCAGATTGCCTGTGACAATCATGTGATCCAGGAATCCCCATTCTCCCCGATAGCGATAGCTGCCATAGTCTTGACGGCCACGGGCATTGCCAGCCAGCAGGTGATAGAGCTTGTCGGCCCTATAGGTGGGCTGAGTAGGGTAGGCATCTTCTGCAGCCAAAGCCTCACGGATGGAGCGATTCTCTGGATAGTCGTTGAAGTCGCCCATCATGATGATCTTAGCCTCTCGACGCAATGCCACCAGACTGTCCACTGCATGCTTCAGGATAGAGGCAGCTGCCAGACGCTTGGGTTCACTCTCCTTCTCACCGCCAGAGCGGGAAGGGAAGTGGCAGACGAAGACATCGAGGGTGTCTAAGTTCTGCAACTGACCCACTACATGCAGGATGTCACGCGTAGGGCGGTCGTCCTTCGATGGCAGAATCACTGGGATGTACTGGGTTTCCAGCAAGCGGAACGATCCTGGCTGATAGAGCAATGCTACGTCAATACCACGCTCATCAGGCGAGTTGGTCATCACATAGCGATACCCTTGACGGCGCAGCTTGCTATATCTGGTAAGATCAGTCAGCGTGCGTTCGTTCTCCACCTCGCAGAGTCCTACCAAGGCTGGTGCCTCCCAGCCGCCCACGGCTGTGATGACGCTGGCGATGGCATTCAGCTTGCGTTTGTACTTCTTGCGGTTCCACTTGCGCACGGCATTGGGCAAGAACTCTTGGTCGTTCTTCAGGCTGTCATGCTCATAGTCGAACAGATTCTCCACATTGTAGCTCATCACACGGAGCGTCAGCGAATCTTTCTGCTGGGCAAAAGCGAAGTACGTGCAGCACAAAAACACCGAAAGTATGATAAATCGTTTCATAATGATTGCTTTTAACCACGGATTATACGGATTTCGCAGATTATATCCATGCGGAGTCTATTCGTTTAATCCGTTTAATCCGTGGTTTCTGATTTATTTCTTCTCTGGAACATTCACCAGAATATCCAGCAAGTGCTTCCAGAACAGTTCCACCGTAGGAATCTCCATGCGCTCATTTGGCGTATGCACATCACGCAGGGTAGGACCGAAGGAAATCATGTCGAGACCAGGGTACTTGTCTGAGAACAAGCCGCACTCCAGACCTGCATGGATAGCCAGTACCAGAGGCTCCTTGCCGAAGAGGCGTACGTAAGACTCACGGGCCGTCTTCAGAATCGCAGAATTTGGATTTGGCTTCCAACCCGGATAGCCGTCGGAGTGAGCCACCTTAGCACCACCCATCAGCATCACCGTCTCTACCATCGTGGCAATGTCTTCCTTGCATGAGTTGGTAGAGCTGCGTTGGCTAGTGCAGATCACTAACTTATGGTCTGGCTGCATCTTCACCGAGGCTAAGTTGGTAGAAGTCTCCACCAGTCCTTCTACATCTTGGCTCATCGCCATCACCCCATGAGGCAGGGCATAGATGGTCTGAAGCAGACGGGTGGTAGTCTCACGATCGATAGCTGTGGTGCGAGGCTCCTCAGTGTGCAGCAGCATCTCTAAGCCAGGATCAGAAACAGCATACTCTGCCTTCACCTCTGCTGCGAAGATGTTGAGTGTAGTGCTCAGTAAGTGCTTATCGGCAGCAGGAACGGCGATCACGGCATGAGCCGTAGCAGCAATGGCGTTGCGCAGGTTGCCTCCGTCTATCTCACAGAGCAACAAGTCTGTCTGCTTCGCTATCTTGGTCAGATAACGACAGAGAATCTTGTTGGCACAAGCACGCTGCAGATGGATGTCACCACCAGAATGTCCACCCAGCAGCCCCTTCACTTCTACACGAGCCGTATAGTAATCGGCAGGCACAGGGATCTCTGTGTAAGTCCATTCGCCCACGGTATCTACACCACCGGCACAGCCAATGAAGATCTGGCCTTCATCCTCAGAGTCGAGGTTCAACAGGATGTCGGCATTCAGGAAACCAGGCTGGAGGGCAAACGCACCAGTCAGACCTGTTTCCTCATCACGGGTGAAAAGGCACTCCAGCGGGCCGTGCTGTATGGTGTCGTCTGTCAGGATGGCCAGCTCCGTAGCTACGCCGATGCCGTTGTCTGCACCGAGGGTAGTGCCCTTAGCCCAAAGCCAGTCGCCCTTTATCTCCGTCTCGATAGGGTCTTTCATGAAGTCGTGCTCCACCTCCTTACGCTTATCGCACACCATATCCATGTGACTTTGCAGTGCTACGGTCATCTTGTTCTCCATGCCAGGGGTGGCAGGCTTACGCATCAGCACATTTCCGCACTCGTCGGTATGGGTCTCAAGGCCATGCTTCTTTCCGAACTCTTGTAAATAAGCAATTATCTGTTCTTCGTGCTTAGAAGGGCGAGGAACTTGGCAGATTTCGTCAAAATATCTGAAAACGCCAGCAGGTTTTAAATCTTTCTTTTCCATATTAAAAAATATTATCTATATTTGCACCGAATTTTGGTGAAGGCAGGTGTTAGCATCGCCTTCTTGACTGCAAATTTAAAAGAAAATGCTGAAATTACTCTTTATAACACTGTTAATTGTTGCTATAAGTGTAGCACTTTTAGGCGTAAGGATCTTTTTTTTCAAGAATAAGACCTTCCCACACATCCATGTCAGTGGAAATAAGGAGATGTATAAGCGAGGCATTGGCTGTGTAGAGAGCCAGGACAAAGCAGCGCAGCGCAAGTCGCCCTTGGCGGTGGATGAGGTGCTGAAGGCTGTAGAGTGAGCATAAGGTTACGTGATGAATAAAATAAATTAAAAGTAAAACTATAAAACAAAAAATGATGAAGAGTTTAAACAAACTATTTATGAGTTTGGCTGCTGTGGCAGTGATCATGTGTTTCGCACAGTGCGCAGGCAATGCTCCTGCCCCTGCTGCAAGTGATGCAGCCGCAGAAGCTGGTACTATCAGTGGCATGAAGGTGGCATACGTAGATGTAGATACCTTGCTGGCAAAGTATAATTTCTGCGTAGACCTGAATGAGGCTATGATAAAGAAGAGTGAGAACGTCAGAGCTACGCTGAACCAGAAGTCGCGTGAGCTGGAGAACCAACAGAATGAGTTCCAAAACAAGTATCAGAACAATGCTTTCGCCTCACAGGAGCGTGCACAGCAAGAGTATAACCGCATCGTGAAGTTGCAGCAGGACTTACAGGATCTGAGCGATAAGCTTCAGACAGAGCTTGCTACAGAGCAGGAGCAGAACAGCATCCAGCTGAACGATTCTATCAAGTCGTTCATGAAGGATTATATCCAGGCTCATGGCTACAACTTCGTGTTCACCAACACGGGTCTTGACAACCTGCTGTATGCAGACAAGGCATACGATATCACCATGGAGGTTGTAGAGGGGCTTAACGCTCGCTACTCAGCACCAGCGAAGTAATCCGTGGTCTGTTAATAATATATAAGGTGTGGGCGGCTGTTCACACCTTATTTATTTTTTTGCTATTTTTGTACGCATTTAAAACAGAATGAGGTTATGAAGAAGAATTTGCTGTGTGCCTTTGCCGCACTGACGATGCTCACCGCTTGCGGCACGAAACAAGAGAATACAAGTGAAACGATTAATTATAATTTTTACAACGTGGAACATTTTGCTGATTTACAGATACTTCGTTATAAGGTGACGGACTTTGAGAAGCTGTCACTCCAACAGAAGAAACTAGTGTATTATCTCACGGAAGCTGCGCTCTATGGGCATGACATCTTCTATGACCAGAACGGAAAGTACAATCTTGCCATCAGTCGTACATTGGAAGCCGTCTATACCGACTGGCAGGGAGATAGGGAGAGTGCCGACTTCAAGGCGATGGAGCTCTACCTTAAGCGCGTGTGGTTCTCCAGCGGCATACACCATCACTATGGCAGCGAGAAATTCGTGCCAGGCTTTGCGGAGACATTCTTCCGTGAGGCAGTGAAGAGCGTGGATGCCAGCAAGTTGCCTCTGAAAGACGGACAGACGGTAGAGGCACTGCTCGATGAGATCTGCCCCGTGATGTTCGACCCCTCTATCATGAAGATGCGCACCAATCAGGCCGATGGTGAGGACTTGATACTGACCTCTGCTGCCAACTTCTACGAAGGAGTGACGCAGCAGGAAGCCGAGGACTTCTATAACCAAATGAAAGACCCAAAAGACGAGGCACCAATCTCCTACGGACTGAACGGCAAACTGGTGAAGCGTGACGGCAAGATAGTGGAAGATGTATATAAGGTGGGCGGTCTCTACAGCCCTGCCATCGAGAAAATCATCTACTGGCTGGAGAAAGCACAGACGGTGGCAGAGACTCCAGAGCAGGAGGAGGTCATCAAGAAACTCATAGAATTCTATCAGACAGGGAGCCTGAAGACGTTCGATGACTATACCATCGCATGGGTGAAGGACTTGGACTCTCAGGTGGACTTTGTGAACGGATTCACAGAGACTTACACCGATCCGCTGGGTATGAAGGGCAGTTGGGAAGCCTTGGTGAACTTCAAGGACATGCAGGCTACCCGCCGCACGGAAACCATCAGCAGTAATGCCCAGTGGTTTGAAGACCATTCACCCGTGGATCCTCGCTTCAAGAAGGAGAACGTGAAGGGCGTGTCTGCGAAGGTGATCACCGCTGCTATCTTGGCAGGCGACCTCTATCCAGCGACGGCCATCGGCATCAACCTGCCAAACAGCAATTGGGTGCGTGCCCAGCATGGCTCTAAGAGTGTGACCATAGGCAATGTGACCGATGCCTACAATAAGGCTGCGCATGGGAATGGCTTCAACGAGGAGTTCGTCATCGGACAGGCAGAGCTCGACCTCATCAATAAGTATGCTGATACCACCGACGAACTGCATACCGACCTGCACGAATGCTTGGGACACGCCTCAGGCAAACTGCTCCCTGGTGTAGATCCAGATGCCTTGAAGGCCTATGGCTCTACCATCGAGGAGGGTAGGGCAGACCTCTTCGGCCTCTACTATGTAGCCAATCAGAAGTTGGTGGACTTGGGGCTTACGCCAAACCTCGATGCCTATAAGGCGCAGTATTACACCTATATGATGAACGGCCTGATGACACAGTTGGTGCGCATCGAGCCAGGGAAGAACATCGAGGAAGCCCACATGCGCAACCGCTCTTTCATCGCCCACTGGGCTTATGAGCACGGAAAAAAAGACAATGTGGTGGAGCTGGTGAAGCGCGATGGCAAGACCTACGTGCAGATCAATGACTACGAGAAGCTGCGCGACCTCTTTGGCGAATTGCTGGCAGAAGTGCAGCGCATCAAGAGCGAAGGCGACTTTGAAGCCGCCCGTCGATTGGTGGAAGACTATGGCGTGAAGGTAGATCCTGTGCTCCATCAGGAAATCTTGGAGCGCTATGCCAAGCTGAATCTGGCACCTTACAAGGGCTTCTTGAATCCTAAGTATGAGGCTGTGACAGATGCTCAGGGGAATATCACCGATGTGACGGTGAGCTATGATGAAACGTATCCGGAACAGATGCTGAGGTATAGTAGGGAGTACTCAACGTTAAACATTAAACGTTAAACATTAAACGTTAAACGGTTGAGCATTATGGAGGTTAGAGAGCAGATAAGGGAGATAAAGCAGGAACTGCGGAGGCTGATGAATGGAGCCACCAGTGCCAGCATGCGTGAGAAGGGACTGGCCTATAAGGTGAACTTCGGCGTGGAGTTGCCAAGACTTAAGCAGTTGGCTGCCAGCTATGAGAAGAATCACCAGTTGGCAGGAGAACTGTGGAAGGAAGACATCCGCGAGTCTAAGATCTTAGCGGCATTGCTTCAGCCTACGGAAACCTTCTATCCAGAAATTGCAGACATCTGGGTAGATGACATCCGCACGATGGAGATTGCAGAGCTCACGGTGATGAACCTGTTCCAGCATCTTGACTATGCTCCGCAGCTCTCTTTCCAGTGGATATCGTCTGAGGCAGAGTTCAGACAGGTGTGCGGCTTTTTGCTCATTGCCCGACTGCTGACGCGCAAGGGCGATATAGATGAACGCTCGGAGAATGAGTTCTTGGATCAGGCGTTGACTGCCTTCCTCTCTGGCTCCTACAATGTGCGGACTTCCGTGCTGCGCGCCTTGATGAAGTATGCCACCTATTCTGAGGAGCACGCCTTCAGACTCTGCAGGAAGACCGAATCGCTGAAAGACAGCACTTCAGAGCAGGGAAAAGCCCTTTACGAATGGGTAAGAAACCTTGTATCAGAATAAAATGTCGAAAGACGTAAGGCTTTTGCCAAAAAAGAATTATCTTTGTAAGGTTGTAACACTAAAGGGATAAGAAGATGGATAATAAAAGTGTGAGAGAAACGGTGAAACAGATATTCACAGAGTATCTGAAAGCACATGGACACCGCAAGACGCCAGAGCGCTTTGCGATCTTGGACACCATCTATAGCTTAGATGGGCATTTTGATATAGACACCCTCTACACACTGATGGAAGAGAAAGAGAACTTCCGCGTCAGCAGGGCTACGCTCTACAATACCATCGTCTTGCTGATGAAGGCCCATCTGGTCATCAAGCATCAGTTTGGCACAGCCTCTCAGTATGAGAAGTGTTACAATCGCGAGACACACCATCACCTCATCTGCACACAGTGTGGCAAGGTGACCGAATTTCAGAATGAAGAATTGCAGCATGACATAGAGCATACCCGTCTGGGACGCTTCAACATGTCGCATTATTCTCTCTATATGTACGGACTCTGCAGCAAGTGCGAGAGAGCCAACAAACGTAAATTGAACAATAAACTTTTAACTAATAAGAAATGAAAGCCGATATTCTTTTAGGTTTACAGTGGGGCGACGAAGGCAAGGGAAAAGTTGTCGATGTATTGACTCCGAATTACGATGTAGTGGCCCGTTTCCAAGGCGGCCCAAACGCAGGACATACACTGGAGTTCGAGGGACAGAAGTATGTGCTTCGTTCCATTCCTTCAGGTATTTTCCAAGGAGATAAAGTCAACATAGTGGGCAACGGCGTGGTGCTGGATCCTGCCTTGTTCAAGGAGGAGGCTGAGGCACTGACCGCTTCTGGACACGACCTGAGAAAGCGCTTGGTCATCTCCAAGAAAGCTCATCTCATCTTGCCTACACACCGCTTGCTGGATGCCGCTTATGAGGCAGCCAAAGGTAAGAGTAAGGTTGGTACTACAGGTAAAGGTATCGGTCCTACCTATACAGATAAAATCAGCCGTAACGGACTGCGCGTTGGTGACCTGCTGAAAGACTTCGACCAGAAGTATGCTGCTGCCAAGGCACGCCATGAACGCATACTGAAGAGCCTGAACTTCGAGTACGACCTGAAAGATGCCGAACAGAAGTGGATGGAGGGCGTAGAGTACCTGAAGCAGTTCCAACTGGTGGATAGTGAGCATCTGGTGAACAATTTGCTGAAGGAAGGCAAGTCTATTCTCTGCGAGGGTGCGCAGGGTACGATGCTCGATGTGGACTTTGGTTCTTATCCGTTTGTGACCTCTTCAAGCACTGTTTGCGCTGGTGCCTGCACAGGTCTGGGCATCGCTCCTAATAAAATAGGTGATGTCTATGGCATCTTCAAGGCCTACTGTACTCGCGTAGGTTCTGGTCCATTCCCTACTGAACTTTTCGATGAGGTAGGTGCCAGGATCCGTGCTCTGGGACATGAGTATGGAGCTGTGACGGGGCGTGAGCGCCGTTGTGGTTGGATTGACCTTGTGGCATTGAAGTACGCCATCATGGTGGATGGTGTAACGAAGCTCATCATGATGAAGAGCGATGTGCTGGATAACTTTGAAACCATCAAGGCTTGTGTGGCTTATAAAGTAAATGGTGAGGAGATAGACTACTTCCCATTCGATATCAATGAAGGCATCGAGCCTGTCTATGTAGAGCTGCCTGGTTGGAATGCCGACCTGACTAAGATGAAGAGTGAGGATGAATTCCCTGAGGAGTTTAATGCTTATCTGACCTTCTTGGAGAATGAGTTGGAAGTTCCTGTCAAGATTGTCTCTGTAGGTCCTGATCGTGAGCAGACGATAGTCCGCTATACAGAGGAGGATTGAGAGATTGAGATATTGAGAAATTGAGAGATTGAAGGCTATGGTTAGAAAGACACTTTGTATTTTGGGTTTGCTGATGCTGGCTCTGCAGGCATTGGCGCAGTATCAGCCGTCTGAGGCCAACCTCAAGGCGCGTGCGGAGTTTCAAGACCGCAAGTTCGGCGTGTTCTTGCATTGGGGGGTATACTCCATGATGGGGCAAGGCGAGTGGGTGATGAACAACCGCAATATCAATTATGAGGAGTATGCCAAGATGCCTGGTGGCTTCTATCCACAGTATTTCAATGCTGAAGAATGGGTGAAAGCCTTTCAGGAGGCTGGTGTGAAGTACATCACCATCACTTCTCGCCATCATGACGGCTTCTCTATGTTCCATTCCAAGGTCAGCGATGGCTATAACATCGTGGATGCCACTCCTTTCAACCGTGATGTGCTGAAGGAGCTGGCTGCTGCCTGTGAGAAGTATGGCATTAAGCTGAACTTCTACTACTCGCATCTGGATTGGCATCGTCTGGATTATCCGTTAGGAAGTTCGGGACGTGGACTTGGCAGACCAACCGACAAGCAGAACTGGCAGAGCTACTATAAATTTATGAACGACCAATTGACGGAGCTTTTGACCAACTATGGTTCTATAGGTGCTATCTGGTTTGATGGTGTTTGGGATCATGCCAACGATGCCACTCCATTCGACTGGCAATTGGAGGAACAGTATGCGTTGATTCACCGCTTGCAGCCTTCTTGCTTGGTTGGCAACAATCATCATAAAGACTTGAATCCTGGAGAAGACATCCAAATCTTTGAGCGTGACCTTCCTGGCCAGAATACGGCTGGATACTCTGGAGGTATGACGGTGAGCAACACGGTGCCTTTGGAGTCTTGTCAGACCATGAGCGACAGCTGGGGCTTCAACATTACCGATACTCACTATAAGAGTAAGGAAGAACTCATCCAGATGTTGGTACGTGCTGCAGGTATGAATGCCAATCTGCTGCTGAACATCGGCCCACAGTCTGACGGTCGTCTCCCAGCTATGGCACTCTCCCGTCTGAAAGATATGGGCGACTGGCTGAAAGTGTATGGCGAAACCATCTATGGCACACGCGGAGGACTGGTGGCTCCGCATGAGTGGGGTGTGACTACCCAGAAAGACAACAAGCTCTATGTGCACATCATGAAGCTGGCAGACAGTGCCCTCTTCCTGCCCCTCACCGATGTGAAGGTGAAGAAAGCTCAGGTATATAAGGACGGAACCCCTGTACGCATGGTGAAGTCTAAGGAAGGTCTGCTGCTGGAACTGGGATGTGTTCCCGATGAGGTGGACTATGTGGTAGAACTGACGCTCTGATTTCTGGCACGGGTTTTGTTAGAGTACTCTTAAAGGAAATGTAAATGGATTATTAATTTAAAGCATACGACTATGGGAATACAGTGGATTATTTTTATAGGTGTGATGATTGCAAGTTGGCTGGTACAGCAGAACTTGCAGCGTAAGTTCAAAAAGTACTCTGCAGTCAGAAATGATAGCGGCCTTACAGGGCAGCAGATCGCGGAGAAGATGCTGCGTGAGAATGGAATCTATGACGTGAAGGTGACTCATGTAAACGGTCAGCTCACCGATCATTATAATCCTGTGACTAAGACGGTGAACCTGAGTCAGGGCGTATATGAGAGCAACAGCGTGATGGCTGCTGCCGTAGCTGCCCATGAGTGTGGACATGCCGTTCAGCATGCCACAGCCTATGGTCCGCTGACCATGCGTAGCATGCTGGTGCCAGTGGTGTCTTTTGCCAATCAGTGGGTGCAGTGGGTGATTTTGGCAGGTATCATCTTGCTGAACTCCTTCCCACAGATCCTGTTGGCAGGTATCATCCTGTTTGCGCTGACCACTGTTTTCAGCTTGGTCACCCTTCCTGTAGAAATCAATGCCAGCAAGCGTGCTTTGGCTTGGCTTAGTGCCGCAGGAATGACCACATCGCGCAATCATGCAATGGCCGAGGATGCACTGAAGGCCGCTGCCTATACCTATGTGGTAGCCGCAGTGAGCTCAATGGCCACCTTATTATATTATATAATGATTTATACCAATAGAAGAAACTAATAACTAATGGCTGCAAAACCAAGTATCCCTAAAGGAACAAGAGACTTTTCGCCGATAGAGATGGCGAAGCGCAATTATATTTTTGATACTATACGTGAGGTTTATCATCTTTATGGTTTTCATCAGATAGAGACTCCGGCGATGGAGATGCTTTCTACGCTGATGGGAAAATATGGCGACGAGGGAGACAAGTTGCTGTTCAAGATACAGAATTCTGGCGATTATTTTAAGGGACTGACTGATGAGGAACTTCTCAGTCGCGATGCCGCCCATCTGGCCAGCAAGTTCTGCGAGAAGGGTTTGCGCTATGACCTCACCGTGCCATTTGCCCGCTATGTGGTGATGCACAGAGAAGAGATTACCTTCCCTTTCAAGCGTTATCAGATCCAGCCAGTATGGCGTGCCGACCGTCCGCAGCGTGGGCGCTATCGTGAATTCTACCAGTGCGATGCCGATGTGGTAGGCAGTGATTCCCTGCTGAATGAGGTGGAACTGATGCAGATTGTCGATACGGTTTTCCATCGTTTCGGCGTACGTGTCTGCATCAAGATCAACAATCGTAAGATTCTTTCTGGCATAGCAGAGGTGATAGGTGAGGCCGACAAGATAGTGGACATCACGGTGGCAATCGACAAGTTGGATAAGATAGGTCTCGATAACGTCAATGCGGAGCTCCGTGATAAGGGCGTGAGTGAAGCAGCCATAGAGAAATTGCAGCCTATCATCTTATTGAGCGGAACCAATGCCGAGAAATTGGCCACCCTTAAGAATGTGCTGGCAGGTAGTGAGACAGGTCTGAAAGGCATTGAGGAGACCACATTCATTCTGGAAACCCTCGATAAGATTGGCCTGCACAATGAGATAGAACTCGACCTAACTTTGGCACGAGGGCTGAACTACTATACAGGTGCTATCTTTGAAGTGAAGGCACTGGATGTGCAGATTGGTAGTATCACAGGCGGTGGTCGTTATGATAACCTCACAGGAGTCTTTGGTATGCCAGGCGTTTCTGGTGTGGGTATCTCCTTTGGGGCCGATCGTATCTTCGACGTACTCAATCAGTTGGATCTCTATCCGAAAGAGGCAGTCAATGGCACAAAGTTGCTCTTCATCAATTTCGGAGAGCGTGAAGCGGCCTATTGCTTGCCTATTCTTCAGAAAGTACGTGCTCGTGGTGTGAGTGCAGAGATCTTCCCAGATGCTGTGAAGATGAAGAAGCAGATGGCCTATGCCAATGCCCACGAGATTCCATTCGTTGCCTTGGTGGGTGAGAATGAGATGAATGAAGGTAAGGTGACCTTGAAGAACATGGCTACAGGTGAGCAGGCGTTGATTTCTGTCGAAGAACTGACAGAACAACTCGCTTGACTTGTCAGTTTGTCAGTTTTTGACTGACAATGCTTCCTTATTATACTTTGGCACGTTTTTAGTATCTCTATAGGCGTGTCTGCGTAAGCAGATAGGAAATGAATGAAATATGTATAACAAATAAAATCTTAAAATTATGAACATTAAACCATTAGCTGATCGCGTTCTGGTACTCCCAGATCCAGCAGAAGAGAAGACCGTAGGTGGATTGATTATTCCTGATACCGCCAAGGAAAAGCCACTGAGTGGCCAGGTTGTTGCCGTAGGTAACGGAACAAAAGACGAAGAGATGATCCTGAAGCCAGGTGACTCAGTATTGTATGGCAAGTATGCTGGTACTGAAATCGACGTTCAGGGTGAGAAATACCTCATCATGCGTCAGAGCGATGTTGTGGCAGTTGTAGAAAAATAATTCGGTAATTATAAAAATTAAATACTATTATGGCTAAAGAACTTAAATTCAATATTGAAGCTCGTGAGCAGCTCAAGAAGGGTATCGACATCCTGGCCGATGCAGTGAAGGTAACCCTTGGCCCTAAAGGCCGTAACGTCATTCTTCAGAAGTCATTTGGCGCTCCTCAAATCACGAAGGACGGTGTGACAGTAGCAAAGGAAATCACATTGGAGAATGAATTCCAGAACACAGGTGCACGCCTGGTGCGTGAGGTTGCTTCTAAGACTGGCGACGACGCTGGTGATGGTACTACTACTGCTACCGTTCTGGCTCAGGCTATCGTATCTGAGGGCTTGAAGAACGTCACCGCTGGTGCAAGTCCTATCGACATCAAGCGAGGTATCGACAAGGCTGTGGTTAAGGTAGTGGAGTGCATCGAACAGCAGGCTGAGACCGTTGGCGACAACTATGATAAGGTGGAGCAGGTAGCAACCGTTTCTGGTAACAACGACCCAGAGATTGGTAAGCTCATCGCTGACGCTATGCGTAAGGTTTCTAAGGATGGTGTCATCACTATCGAGGAGGCTAAGGGCACTGATACTACCATCGGTTTGGTAGAGGGTATGCAGCTCGATCGTGGTTATCTGTCTCCTTACTTCGTAACAGATGCTGAGAAGATGGAGTGCGTGATGGAGAAGCCTCTTATCCTGATTTATGAGAAGAAGATCTCTAACCTGAAGGATTTCCTGCCAATTCTGGAGCCAGCTATCCAGACTGGTCGTCCATTGCTCGTAATTGCAGAGGATGTTGACAGTGAGGCTTTGGCTACATTGGTAGTGAACCGTCTGCGTGCTCAGCTGAAGATCTGTGCTATCAAGGCTCCTGGTTTTGGCGAGCGTCGTAAGGACATGCTGGAAGATATCGCTATCCTGACAGGTGGTGTGGTTATCAGCGAGGATAAGGGCCTGAAGCTGGAGCAGGCAACTGTTGAGATGCTGGGTTCTGCAGAGAAGGTTACTGTAACGAAGGACAATACTACCATCGTAAACGGTAACGGTGACAAGGAGAACATCCGCATGCGTATTGAGCAGCTGAAGAATCAGATGGAGAACACTACTTCTCAGTATGATACAGAGAAGCTGCAGGAGCGTCTGGCTAAGTTGGCAGGTGGCGTTGCAGTGCTCTATGTAGGTGCTGTTTCTGAGGTTGAGATGAAGGAGAAGAAAGACCGTGTTGACGATGCTCTGCGTGCCACTCGTGCCGCTCTGGAAGAGGGTATCGTTCCTGGTGGTGGCGTAGCATACATCCGTGCTCAGAAGGCATTGGACGGTATGGTTGGCGACAATGCCGACGAGACCACAGGTATTGAGATTATCCGTCGTGCTATTGAGGAGCCTCTGCGCCAGATTGTTGAGAATGCTGGTAAGGAAGGTGCTGTGATCGTACAGAAGGTACGTGAGGGCGAGGGTGACTTCGGTTACAATGCTCGTGCTGACCGCTTCGAGAACCTGCACGCTGCTGGTGTGGTAGATCCTGCAAAGGTAACCCGCGTTGCTCTGGAGAATGCCGCTTCTATCGCAGGTATGTTCCTGACTACCGAGTGCGTTATCGTTGACGTTAAGGAGCCTCTGCCACCTGCACCAATGGGTGGTGGTATGAACCCAGGTATGATGTAATCTGAGATTAAGAATAATTAAAGGAGGATAGGGCGATAGCCTTATCCTCTTTTTTTGTATCTTTACGCCCGAAAAAAGAAATAAGATGCAGCTATGGAAATAAATGACATCCTGAACAATCTGAAGATACAGAGTCTCAACGCCATGCAGCAGACGATGTTGGAGGCTTATGCAGAGCCATGTGATATTGTCTTGCTTTCTCCTACAGGTTCTGGTAAGACGTTGGCCTATATGCTCCCATTGGTGCAGGCCTTGAAACCTAAAGAGTCAGGAGTGCAGGTAGTGGTTTTGGTGCCTAGTCGTGAATTGGCTTTGCAGTCAGAGAATGTGTTTCGCCAAATGGGTACTGCCTATAAGGCGATGAGTTGCTATGGCGGTCGCCCTGCAATGGAGGAACATCGTACCATGAATGGTCTGCGCCCTTCAGTGATTATCGGTACACCTGGGCGTATGCTTGATCACCTGCAGAAGAAGAATTTCGATGCACATACGGTGCAGACCTTGGTCATCGATGAGTTCGACAAGTCGTTGGAGTTTGGTTTCCAAGAAGAGATGCAAGCCGTCATCCAGTTGCTGCCAAAGGTGAAGAAACGCGTCTTGCTTTCTGCCACAGATGCTGAGCAGATACCACTTTTCACTGGAGTAGGAGAGGGGAAGAGACCTATCCGCTTGGACTATCGGGAGGATGGCGACTCTGCGCGACTCAATCTCCAGATTGTCAAATCTCCAGAGAAAGATAAGTTGCACACCCTACTTCGTCTCCTCTGTGCATTGGGCAGTCAACGCACGTTGGTCTTTGTGAACTACCGTGAAAGCGTGGAGCGTGTGACAGGATTCCTTGAAGCGAATAAGTTCCCCTGCGATATGTTTCATGGCGGCATGGAACAGCCCGATCGTGAGCGCTCTATCTATCGGCTAAGGAATGGCAGTTGTCCCGTCTTGATTTCCACAGATCTGGCCTCTCGTGGATTGGATATCCCTGGTATTGACAATGTGATACACTACCACCTGCCCATCAACGAAGAATCTTTTACCCATAGAAACGGCCGAACGGCCCGATGGGATGCTACTGGTTCAGCCTACATGATACTTGGTCCGGAAGAGACAATGCCCTCCTACATTATCGAGGAGGTGGAAGAATACCATCTGCCTACAGAGACAGCTAAACCACCAAGACCGCTTTGGTCTACCATTTACATTAGTAAAGGTAAGAAAGACAAACTGAATAAGGTGGATGTGGTAGGCTTCCTCTACAAGGTAGGTGGTTTACAGCGTGATGAGGTAGGCTCCGTAGATGTGAAGGATCGCTATTGCTTCGCTGCCATCAAGCAGAGCAAGGTGAAGCAGTTGCTCCAGATGGTTAGCGGAGAGAAGATTAAGGGAATGCGTGTGCTGATTGAAGAAGCAAAATAAAATGCATAAAATTTGCATATTTCAATAAAAATCAGTACTATTGTAAGCCGTGAATGGTTTTTATGAGCAAAAGATTTGTAATGCGAAATTATTTCTGTAATTTTGCATGCGATTTTCTCAGATTGCTAAACAAAAAGAAAGAAAAATAGAAAAAAGAATATAAACTTGATTGTTTAATCAAACAAACTAACGCAATGAAGAAGTATAATTTCAATGCAGGCCCATCTATCCTTCCACGCGAAGTGATTGAGGCTACAGCAAAGCAGATTCTGGACTTCAATGGTTCAGGCTTGTCACTCATGGAAATCAGCCATCGTGCAAAGGACTTCCAACCCGTTGTAGATGAAGCAGTAGCACTTACTAAAGAGATCTTGGATATTCCAGAGGGTTATTCCGTGATTTTCCTCGGTGGTGGTGCCAGCTTGGAATTTTGCATGATCCCTTACAATTTCCTGGAGAAGAAAGCAGCTTACTTGAATACGGGCGTTTGGGCAAAGAAGGCCCTGAAGGAAGCTAAGCTCTTTGGCGAGACTGTTGAGGTGGCTTCTTCTGCTGATGCCAACTATACCTATATCCCTAAGGGTTGGACATGCCCTACCGATGTAGATTACCTGCATATCACGACCAACAATACCATCTACGGAACTGAAATCCGCAAGGATCTCGATGTGCCAGTGCCAATGATTGCCGATATGTCATCTGATATCTTCAGCCGTCCTGTGGATGTGAAGAAGTACAAGTGCATCTATGCTGGTGCCCAGAAGAACTTGGCTATGGCTGGTGTAACTATCGTTATCGTGAAGGATGATGAGCTGGGCAAGGTAAGTCGCACCATTCCTACGATGCTCGACTATCGCACCCATGTAGAGAAGGGTTCTATGTTCAATACTCCTCCTGTGGTGCCTATCTATTCTGCTTTGGAGACACTGCGTTGGATCAAGAAGAGCGGTGGTGTAGAGGAGATGGATCGTCGTGCTAAGGAGCGTGCAGAAATGCTTTATGCTGAGATCGATCGCAACAAGATGTTCCGTGGCACCGTAGCTGCAGAAGATCGTTCGCTGATGAACCTCTGCTTCGTGATGGCAGATGAGTATAAGGAGTTGGAGAAGGACTTCATGGACTTTGCTACTTCTCAGGGCATGGTAGGTGTGAAGGGTCACCGTTCAGTTGGCGGTTTCCGTGCTTCTTGCTACAACGCACAGCCGCTTGAGGGCGTAAAGGCATTGGTAGCATGCATGAAGGAGTTTGAATCTAAACATTGATGACTATGAAAGTACTTGTTGCAACAGAAAAGCCTTTTGCGAAGGTTGCCATCGATGGCATTCGCAGTGAGGTAGAGGCAGCAGGTCACCAGTTGGCCCTGCTTGAGAAATATACAGAGAAAGCACAGCTGCTGGACGCAGTGAAAGATGCCGATGCCCTGATCATCCGTAGTGATAAAATCGATGCAGAGGTGCTTGACGCAGCCAAGCAGCTTCAGATAGTAGTACGTGCCGGTGCCGGTTACGATAATGTCGATTTGGCAGCAGCAACTGCTTATAAGGTTGTGGTGGAGAACACTCCCGGACAGAATGCCAATGCCGTAGCAGAACTCGTATTCGGTCTTCTGGTCTTTGCCGTACGTAATTTCTATAACGGCAAGTCAGGCACGGAGCTCCTTGGCAAGAAGTTAGGCATTCTGGCCTTCGGAAATGTAGGTCGTAATGTGGCACGCATCGCCAAGGGCTTTGGCATGGATGTCTATGCCTTCGATGCCTATTGCCCGAAGGAAGCCATTGAGGCTGCTGGTGTGCACGCAGTAGATTCACAGGATGCTCTCTTCGAGACTGCTGACATCGTTTCCCTGCACATCCCTGCTACAGCAGAGACTAAGCAGAGCATCAACTATGCCCTGGTGAACAAGTTGCCAAAGGGCGGCATCTTGGTGAACACCGCCCGTAAGGAGGTCATCAACGAGCCTGAGCTGCTGAAACTGATGGCAGAGCGCACCGATTTGAAGTACGTGGCAGACATCAAACCCGATGCCGATGCTGAGTTCGCTCAATTCGAAGGTCGCTATTTCGCTACGCCTAAGAAGATGGGTGCTCAGACCACTGAGGCCAACACCAATGCAGGCATTGCTGCTGCCAAGCAAATCAACGCCTTCTTTGCAGATGGTTGCACCAAGTTCCAGGTTAATAAATAAGGTATGAGAGTAAAACCATTCAAAGGCATACGCCCTCCCAAGGAATTGGTGGAGCAGGTGGAGAGCCGTCCTTACGACGTGCTGGATAGTGATGAAGCCCGTGCCGAGGCAGGTGACAACGAGAAGTCGCTTTATCATATCATCAAGCCGGAGATAGACTTTGAGCCCGATTGCAGTGAATATGATCCTCGCGTCTATGAGCAGGCAGCCAAGAACTTCCAGAAGTTCCAAGACAAAGGCTGGCTAGTGCAGGACGACAAGGAGCAGTATTACATCTACGCCCAGACCATGGGCGAAAAGACGCAGTATGGCTTGGTAGTAGGCGCATGGGTAGAAGACTATATGACTGGTCGTATCAAGAAGCATGAGCTTACCCGTCGTGACAAGGAAGAAGACCGCATGAAGCATGTGCGTGTGAACAACGCCAACATAGAGCCAGTATTCTTCGCCTATCCCGACAATGCGGTGCTCGATGCCCTCCTGAAACGCTATGCGGCTACAACACCAGAGTACGATTTCATCGCTCCTATCGACGGTTTCCGTCATCAGTTCTGGGTGGTGAGTGATGAGGCCGATATACAAGCCATTACAGCCGAGTTTGCCAAGATGCCATCTATGTATATTGCCGATGGACATCATCGTTCTGCTGCCGCTGCTTTGGTAGGTGCCGAGAAAGCCAAGCTGAATCCGCATCACACAGGAACAGAGGAGTACAACTACTTCATGGCTGTTTGCTTCCAAGCTTCACAGCTCACCGTGCTCGACTACAACCGTGTGGTGAAGGACCTCAACGGCATGACACCCGCCCAGTTCCTCGAAGCCTTGAAGAAGAACTTCGAAGTAGAGCTCATCACCGTTCCAGATAATAATTCTCAATTGTCAATTGTCAATTGTCAATTCTTCAAGCCAACCCACTTGCACAACTTCTCCCTCTATCTGGAAGGGCAGTGGTACAGCCTCACAGCCAAGCCTGGCACCTATGACGATACCGATCCTATAGGTGTGCTCGATGTGGACATCTCCAGCCGCTTGATTCTCGATGAACTTCTGGGTATCAGGGATTTGCGTAGCAGTCAGCGTATCGACTTTGTGGGAGGTCTTCGTGGGTTGTCAGAGCTGAAGCGTCGTGTTGACAGTGGTGAGATGAAGATGGCTCTGGCCCTCTATCCTGTATCTATGCAGCAAATCATGGACATTGCCGATAGTGGTAAGATCATGCCGCCAAAGGCCACCTGGTTCGAGCCGAAGCTCCGCTCTGGATTAGTCATCCATAAGTTGGTATAGACGGAGAGAAGACTCTTACTTTACCAAAAGTTGAGCCAGAATATAGTAATGCTTGGTGTTTCTGCGGAAATATCAAGCATTATTGTTTAAATACAAAAGCGATTCTTCTTCCGCTATGATAGTGTATTATAATAATCAGCTTTCTTAGTTTAGCGGAAGAGCGGAAGAAGAAATAAAAAAAGTGTGCGCTTTTTTCGCCACACTCTTCAAGGTTACTGAGATGGCGTGAAGTCTATTATTGTTATTGCTGCGAGATATTAGTTAAGGAATAATTATAAACCAGAAATATTATAAAGTAGAAATATATTCTTAATATTCCTTAAAAGGCTTTGATAGAAGGTTGTTATGGCATATATTTGCAATATAAAAATGCAGAAGATATGGAGTTCGTAGATAGAAAAAAGGAATATGACAGATTGCAGAAGGCTTTGGTGAGGGAGAAACCTCAATTTATTGTAGTTTATGGCCGCAGAAGAATTGGCAAATCAACGTTGATAAAGAAATTGATGAACTTTGGTCGAGGCGATATCTATTTTCTTGCAGACAGGACTTCTGAGCCAAGCCAGCGCCAACTTTTTGCTGCTACAGTAGATCAGGTCATAGAGGGGTTTAGCACGGCTAACTACCCCACTTGGGAATCACTATTACTCAGCCTGAATAGATCCGTAGATCACCGTATCACTGTCTGCCTTGATGAATTCCCATATCTTGTCAAGAGTTGTCCTGCTTTGCCTTCCATCCTCCAGAAGCTACTTGATGACAAGAAGCTGAAATTCGATCTGATTATCTGTGGCTCTTCCCAGCAGATGATGCAGGGCTTTGTGCTTGATAGTAGGGAACCGCTATATGGACGCGCAGATGAAATAATGCGCATGAAGCCTATGGAACCAGCTTTTGTCAGTCAGGCACTTCACTGTGAACCAGAACAGGCAGTGCGTGAATATGCTGTCTGGGGAGGTGTGCCTAGATATTGGGAACTTCGCAGCCACTATGATAGTCTTCATGCTGCCATTGATAACTTGTTACTGACTCCAGAGGGCACATTATACGAAGAGCCATCCAAGTTGCTCTATGATGAAATGCGTGATACAGTTCAGGCATCGTCTATCCTATCGTTTATCGGCAATGGGGCAAACAAGCTTTCAGAGATAGCTTCGCGAGCGGAAAAGCAGGCCACAGATATTACATCACAGTTGTCAAGGCTGAAAGAACTTGGATTCATTAATAAAGAGATACCTTTTGGTGAGAGCGAGAAGAAAAGTAAAAAAGGCCTATATCATATCTCCGATCCACTGTTGCGTTTCCACTATCGCTATGTGCTTCCATATCGTTCGCTTATAGGACTGGGTAATAGTAAGGCCGTTCTGAATGTGTTCTCTAATACTGAGAGTGAATACACCAGCCAGATATGGGAAGAATTATGCCGAAATTTTATTAGCACCAATGGTTTCGATGGCATCATGTTCCAGATGGCTTCACGATGGTGGGGTAGCTATTATGATGAGGTAAAAGGCCAGTATCTTCCTGCAGAGTTGGATGTGGTGGCAGAGTCATTTGACGGCAAACACCTGTTCTTAGGGGAATGCAAGTGGCAGGAACATATAGACGCTAAGGTTGAACTTGCCCGACTTCAGGCCATTGCTAACGGCTTGCCGTTTGCAAAAGATCATGAGATGCATTATGCTTTATTCCTGAGAGAAACTCCCAAGAATCCCGATGCGGTTAGACTATTATATCCTGATGAAGTGTTGGCTATGCCTTAACAACGATTATTCAAGCAAATAGGTCATGCTATATGAGTATCAAGAGCATTATTGTATATAATAGTGAAGCATTTCTCTGACAACATAAGGCTTTTCGGCGATAATTGTCTGTATTTCTTGTGATCAACCAGCATCTCTGGGCTTTTAGATGCCTGTCCTTTCTGCTCAGTCACCGTTATGACTGAGGTCATTCTCCGTTTCGCCTGAGGTCAGTCAAAGTGAGGACGAAGCTCAGTCATCAATGTGACTGAGCACACGGATTAACTGATCTGTTATCCAAAGATGCTTATCTTAGGAACGAAATTGGTAGAAAACACCTCACACCTCACCTTTTCTTTGGTAATGCATGATTTACAAGTGCTCTCCAGGGTGAGGTGTTGACTTGACACCTCACCACTCCTCACCCCTTTCTGCTTGATAGGAAAAAGGGAATCATCCTGATGGTGAGGTGTGGTGAGGAGTGCCATAAACACCTCACCGCCGTAAGTCTTTGTTTTCTAACAACTTGAACTCAAAAGGTGAGGTATGAGGTGTTTTTGCTATAATTCTTTTAATGTTTTTCAAGCAGAGAATTTAAAAATAGACTTCACACTTCACGCAGATTTAGAAATGGTATATCCTTTATTATGTTTCTAAGAATAGTTGTCTGCAGAGACTTCACAAGACTTCACACAGACCTCACATGAGTCTTATCAGTCATGTTGTTTCAAATAGTCTATGAATATCATTGTTTCCTATTCAGATAAAGTGTGAAGTCTGTGTGAAGTCTCGTGAAGTCTCAAAAGCGAAATTCGACACGTAACAAGATGATTATCAATCATCTACAAGACATACGTGAAGTGTGAAGACTAAAAAAACAATTCTGCTGTAAAAAACTATCATGAGATTTCTGATGTCAATCAAAAATGGCTTCATAGGACTGGTCTCCCACATACCAGAAAGCCTCTCCAAGGAAATAGCCAACTAACAATTCTATTTTTGTACAACTATTAAATGACTCCCCAGGAAGGACGAACTTATCTCCTATATGATAGTTATCTATAATGAATGACTCCACTATTTGGTCGGCCTCATCTATTAAGCAAATCTTTAATGTACGCCCCTCAAAGGCATATTCTATTTCTTCTTGCCGATAATTAAGCCCGAAGACAAGTTTAATGACATAATCTCCAGAATCATTTACGCTCAGTACATTAAGACGCGCAATAGGGGCTTCTGCATCAAACTTATCTGAAAACAATACGCTGCCATCACGCCTGTCTCTGCCCTTCTCTCCTTTATTTTCATCGGTTGCTGTATCTTGTGTGCTTGAGGGTGTCAGAGGCCTGATTCCACGCAGTGATTCTATTCCTGTGTCTACGCCGTTTATCAGCAAAGATCCATTGGTAGCTACGTCGCCTTCTTCAGCAAGCATAATATCTGTTTCTGTCTGGCAAGCTGCCAACAAGCCGAAGCAGACAGAAATTGCAAAATATACTAATTGACGTTTCATTTTATTCTAAAATGTTAATAGTTCACAAATATCAATTTATAACGAATGGATAATATTATCAAGGTCGCCAGGAGTCCCATCCTGACCAGTTATCTTCTTGAAAAGCCGTCGGCGGATAGAAGCAACAGAGCTTTTATCTCGAAGCACTAAGCTTGAAATCTGCACAGGGGTCAGATTTAACTTCAGAAGCAGACACACTTGGTGTTCCATAGGGGTCATACTGCCTAACTGCTCAAGTAATGGCAAGAAAGAGGGGCATAACTCATTAAGCATTTGCTCGATTGCCGATACATCGGTTTCAGTAAGAGGTTTACCATCGACTATTTTAGTTTCCAATTGGTGCATCACCTCTGAGTCTTTCACTGCTTCTTCTAACCACCTCTTTTGCTCATTCTTAGTCTTTTCTTCTAAATGTTCCCTCAACATACGCTCTACCTGCGCCAATCTGTTCTTCATTTTCGCACGCCGAAATTGGAAATAGGCAATAATTCCTATTACAAGAAGCAAGAATATACTCATAGAACAGATGATAAAGAGTTGTTTGCGTTGATTCTGAATTCTAAGTTCGGCATTTTCCTGTTCATGCAGTTGGTAGTTGAACATCGCATTTATACGACTGACAGTCTCAGTAGCAGCCACCCGTTCTAAAGAATCCCTGCAGGTCTTGTAAAGTCGGAAGTAGTGTAAATAATCACCAGACTGCTGCCTAATACCAGCAATCGTAGCCAAGCCGTTGTAAGCATCCAATTGGACATTTAAGTCGTTTGACTCTGCCATATTCAGATATTTTTCCTCAGCTTCCTTCAATTCTCCTCTACTTAAAAGGATATTGGCATAGATATCTATCAGGCTCATCCTGTCTGCATCTCCCACATGAGGAAGTGCCTCATTTATCAACCGAAAAGCATCGTCATTTTTTCCCATTCGGTTATACAACCCTGCCAATTGTGCAGTAATCAAGCTTTTCATTTCATCATCGCCACATGATACAGACAGACTCTCTGCTTGCTGATAAAAATGCAGGGCTTTGTCGTATTGATGTTGAACTCTATGTGTAAAGGCAATATCGCGCAAGTCAAGAACCATACTGATGGTGTCTTTGGCAATGGAGTCGAGCAGAAAGGCTTGGTGATACATGTTCAACGCTTCTGAGTAAAGCGACTGGGAGAGATAAATTTCGCCTAATTGGGCATAAAGTGCAGGATTCTTTTCCGCACTTGTAGTATTTATACTCTTCTGGAAGTAGGCTGCAGCTCTTGGTGCGTCATTCAAGTCGCGATATACACGCCCCGCATAATAGTAAGCTTCGCTAAGCAGGCTTGGGTCACCTCCGTTTTCGTAATAATCAACAATAGGAAGTATCAAGCTATCAGACATATGAGTAATGTAAGCTTTATCAGCGGCTTTTATACGCAAAAGCCGATAATACATCTGGGTGGCTTTAGATTCATGAGCCATATCTTCTTCCATATCATTTAAAATGACTAAAGCATCTTTAGGCTTTACGTTGGCTAAGCTGTCTGCCAGCGTCAGGACAGCAGGATATTCTGCTTGGTGACGGCAAGCTGTCAGGCATAATAGTAGTAAAAGATTAAAGGCGTATCGTCTCATAAAGTAACATTAATTTATGCTCACATTCTTCTACAAAAATATAGTTTTGGCAGACAAGCGCCAAAAAAGTTGGCATAAAACCGCATGCACACTGGTTTGCAAATGCATGCTAACCTATTTGCATAGCATGCGAGAAAAAGTAAATCCTTTTGCAAACATTTGCAAACCAGAATATTTGCAGGAACAATGCCCATAATATAATTTTGAGCTGCATGAACAACAAGTGAGCAACATAATAAAGTTACTCCGTGTGGTGATAAGTTCCTAAACCTAAAATGTGTCATCTAAGACAGCCTGTAATAGACATAATCATCGTATTTTTGAAAGAAATATCTTTGATTTGTTGCATAAAACACCATTTAAGGAACGCTATTAAGCCTTTAGGAACTTATCACCACATGGATTAAAGTTATTATAGTAGTTTTTATTGTTTAATTAAAAATTTAATGTCATGAAGAAATCTTTAATTCTATCAGTAGGTCTTTCAGTAGGCTTTATGTTATCATCCTGCCAAAACGGGCTGGAAGAATTGATTAGCGAAAGCGATGTTCAGAACGAACTAGCAACTACTCGTGTTAATATTATTGATGAACTGACGGATATTATTGTACTTTAAAAAGCAACATTAAAATTTGAAATACCATGAAAACAATTCGATTATGGAAATGGTGGTATCCTGTGGCATTGATGGCCTTCGCTCTTCATTCCTGTACTGATAATAGTGAAGAAATGGAATCCACAAACGAAGTGCCAGATGATTTCATCTACACCCCTCTTCCAGATAATGCCGAGCCCTATAAGGTATATGGCATCAAACATAATGAAAAAAATATATTTGGAGATAAGTACTGCATTTTTAGGTTTTATTTCGGTGATAACCCGAAAGAGAAAAGAAGCGTTTATCTTATGGCAATAACCAAATCTGGGGAGTTAGTATTTGCTGGAAGTGTTTATCCTCCTACAGAACCCTATTATAAATCAATAGACGATCCTAGGTTTGGGCAAGAAGACTGTATTTCTGATTATTTCAAAATTTATGGAAAGTGGTGTGAGGATATTGAGCTCTTTAAATACGATAATGATGAAACGGACGAAAAAGGGTGGGCAATCTTAACTGAACAGGTCTGGGAGCCTGTACACCTTTCCCATTAAAAACGCCAAAAAGTTTAAAGAAAAGAGTATAATAGGACTATGAAAAAGACTCTTATTATTTTAGCAAGCCTTTCATTAGGCTTAATGGTAGCTTCCTGCCAAAGTGGACTGGAAGAAGTTATTGACGAAAGCGCAGTTCAGGACGAACTGGCTTCTACTCGTGCAGACGATGAAAACACAGCAGATAATATAGAAGCTGCTGAGTCAAGGGCTCGTTCTGTTGGACTAAATATATCAGGTTATCGTATTATATCTGGAACCGATGAAGTAACTTATACAGTTACAGGTACAGGCATAAATCCATCAAGCTACTACGTAGATTGGACTTATAACTCAAATTTATTGCTCCAAACGGCAGGGGGCGATGGTATGAGTAGTACTACGATTAAACTAAAGCTTTTATCCTCAACCAGTACAAGTGACACATATTTAACCGTCAATCTCAAAAACTCATCTGACGGCTCTGTTTTATTTGCCACCACAATATATATAGGTTGCAATGGCCCGCTTACTGGAACATCCAGCGTTCGTATTGTTCGTGCAGACGATGGTCTAGAGATTTACCCATCTAATCCCCAGATTGGCATGAGGCCTAATACCCGTTATTATGGTTATTTCTCTAACTCAATGGCCTCAAACATGTATCTCAACTGGGAGTACAACGGAAATGCGAGCGAGGTTTGGAAAGATGGATATACTATTTGTTTCGATACTAACAGTAATGGATGGGTACACTTAGAGATCAGCGGTAAGATGCCTAATTCTTCTGTTTACAAAGAAATGTTAGAAACATATGTTTATGAAGGGTATGATAACAGCAACGGCAACGGTAATGAAACTGACGAAGAGAGCGCTGAGGAAGGTGAAGACGAATAGTTGTAACAAGTTTTTAACATGATTTCTCTTTAGAAAAGTGCATTATTGATTGAAATCATGAGTTGTTTCTTTATCTTTGCAACAAACAAACCTTAAAACTAACGAATCATGAAAACATTAAAGTTATTTGCTTTCTATCTGCTTATGGGAGTGGCTTCACTTGGTTTCTATGCCTGCAGCAGTGATGATGACGAACCTGATGAAGTAGAGCCATTGCCTATATCTTATTTTGAGATTGAAAAGTCTGGGTATTCTATTACCTCTGAAGCGCAGACATTCGACGTACGCGTCCGAACTAATATCATGGGCATATCTACTACCTTTACTAATGCTAAAGACAATGAATGGATCAGTGTCTCTTTAGCCAAGCAGGATAAAGAGAATCTGACATTTCAGGTAAGCGTGAAGGAAAATACCGACAGTGACAAAAGGGAAGGCAGTTTTGTGTTCGTACTCTCTTCAGGAGCTCTTGTAGATGGTTTAAACACTGTGATTATATCACAGGCAGGAGCTGAACAATGACAAGAACACGACTAAACGATAGTTTCTCATATCAATCTGATCTGCCATGAAGAATATAGTGAAATATTTCATCATGCTGGGACTGCTCATGCCGCTGGGCAGTCCCCTCTATGCCCAGGACATAGCGAGGGACACGCTGCTTCAGGAGGTGCAGGTGACTGCTACTCGACATAGCTTCGATGCCAAGAGCCTACAGATGAGTGCCGTGGCTGTATCTGCCGAACGTATCAGGCAGCTGCCCAGGCTGCTGGGTGAGGCAGACGTACTGAAGTCGCTTCAGATGCTGCCAGGCGTGCAGGGCAGTGGTGAGGGGCGTGCGGGAATCTTCGTGCGCGGAGGCGACTACGACCAGAACCTCTTCACACTGGACGGCATCACCCTCTACAACCCCGAGCACCTGCAGGGCTTCACCTCCGCCATCAATGCTGACCTGCTGGACGATGTGGTGCTCTACAAGGGTGCCTTCCCCTCACGCTACGGCAGCAGACTCTCCAGCGTGATAGACATCAGCCTGCGCGAGGGTGACATGGACAGATACCACGCTTCCGTCACGGCTGGCATGCTGGCATCGGGCATTCAGGCGGAGGGACCGCTGTGGAAGGGACACACCTCTTTCAATATAGGAGCACGCATGAGCTACTTCAATGCTCTGGTGCGTCCGCTTCTGGAGGAAGTGGTGTATGACAACCCCGGGCAGATGAACAACTATGCCCACATGAAATACTATGACATCAATGCCAAGCTGACACACCGCTTCAGTGACAGGGCGAAGCTGAATGCCTTGTTCTACTATGGCTATGACCAGAACAACACCACACCCAACGAAACGAAGCAGCACTTCGAATACTCTGGACAGGAAGCCTATACCTTCATAGAAAAAACCAGCTTCACGGACAATGTGCGGAATGACCGCACACTGAACCATTGGAGCAACCTGCTCGGAGGGCTGAACTTCAGCTATCTTCCAGATGAAACGTTTCATTTCAATGCCAGCCTGAGCTACAGCAGCTATGACTACAGTCTCTCACATCTTTCTTCACAAGCCAGTGAGGTGCGCCTAAGTCGCTGGGGGCATGGCATAGAGGGCTCTGAGCTCTACTCGCATAATGATTCTGAACGTAACAATACGTACAAATCGAGGATTGATGAATGGACAGGCAAGGCTGACTTTACAATCAAGCTGCAAAAGCGTCATGAATTGAATTTCGGTTTGCAGGGTGGCACCCAGCTGCTCAGCCCTTCGGTGACCTCTGCCTACCACGAGAATCTCAAGCAGGCACTAAGTGAAGAGATAGTGTGGAACGTGGGCCTTGGCGACGACAGATACACGTCATCTGAGAACAACAGGGAGGGCGGACTTGCCGGAGACCTCAGGCTGAACAGCTTTGCCGTCCATGCTGAGGATGACTGGACACTTACTGACTGGATGGAGGCCAACGTGGGACTTCGCCTTCAGGGATATAACGCGGACGGGAAGACACATATTTTTCTGGAGCCGCGTGCTTCACTGCGCCTGATGGTGGGTGAATCTACCTCCGTGAAGGCTGCCTATGCACGCATGACGCAGGGCATGTTCCTGCTCACCAGCGGCAGCATGGTATCCCCTTCTGAGGTCTGGATTCCCCTTATGGGAGACATGAAACCAGGGGTGTCTGACCAGCTTTCATTAGGCTTAAACCACGACCTTGCCAATGGCCTGCAGCTCTCCGTGGAAGGATACTATAAATGGCTGGACAATGTGGCTGACTATCGTGAAGGACTCTCGTTCCTTATGGCAAATGGATGGCAGGATGCCATTGCACAAGGCCGGGGCAAGGCCTACGGAGTGGAATTGCTGGCTCAGAAGACCATAGGCAATACACGTGGGCATGTGAGCTACACTTGGAGCAAGTCGCTGCGCACGTTCGACCACCCTGACATGGAGCTGAACGGGGGACGAGAGTTCTACGCAGCTGGTGATCATCGCCATAACTTCAACATCAGCATCATACAACGTCTGAGCAAAAACTGGGATTTCACGGCTGCATGGACTTACCAGAGCGGCAGACGCACCAACGTGGCAGGTACCACAGTGAGCCACGGACTGCCAGACGAATACAATGCATATTTCCCTGGGGGTATTCAGACAGCTACATACAGTGGGACAAACTATGACAGAAACCCAGCCTTAAATTCAGCCAATGTCATATATCAATCTGGCACCTATATTGACAATCTGGTGCGCATGAATACTTACTATCAGCGCAATGGGTACCAGTTTCCCGCTGTACATCGGCTGGACGTAGGCTTCAACCACCATGGCAGCATCGGCATTGGTGAGATGATCTGCGATGTGGGTATCTACAACCTCTACAACAGGCAGAACCTGTCATCCGTTTATTGGGGCTATAAAAACAATCGCCTCTCACTCAAAGGCGTTTGTTTATTCCCTATTATGCCTTACATCAGTCTAACGCTTAAACTTTGAGAGTTATGAAAAGATTTGCATACGCTTTAATATCCTGCACACTGCTGGCTTTTTCGGCCTGTGAGAAGGAAGTGGAGTTCAATGCCCCCGATACCGAAACGACGAGCAAAGTCACCCTAAATGCAATCGCTGTAGAGGGCGAACCCCTTACGGTCTTTCTGAGCAAGGCATATTCTGTGGGTAAGGCTCCGCTACTGGATATTGGCTACAATTTTGCTTTTACTAATAAAGATGCTATTCAAGATTATCAGTCTGACGCTTATTATAAAAGAACTGGTATATTCGATGCCACCGTACAGGCTGTAGTCAACGGACAACAGACCTACAATCTGACTTTAGCTGAAGACAGTATGGGGTATGTTTGCAGCTATCGCCCACAGGTGGGCGACCATATAGAAATACAGGCCGAAGGGCTGCACGTAAAAACCATTGTGCCTCCCAGCCCTAAGATAGAAGTTTTGGATCACAAAGTGCTGGCAGAGAACCCCTACAGACTAATGGATGGGATGAAGTATGAAACAGACACCATCATGCGGATTACTTGCCGGATTCCATCTACTGGTACAAAACAATATTATCGTTTGCGTGTGAGAGGAGAGAGAAAATTAATGTATTTAAGAGACCTGCCTTACCACGCTTTCTATGCAATTCAGGATATTTATTTTTCGGATGACGATATTTTTGAGGATAAAAGACTATCATCAGGTTTCGGTGGCTGGCCCGCTTATTTTAGCAATGTTTTTGACAATTCCTTGATTAATGGGACTGAATGTACCTTTACCATAGACAGTCCTAAGCCTAATCATTTTACAATCTATGGCTTTAATACTAAAGGGAAAGATCAAATCATTCATCAGCAGATATATGAGCCCGATGTCCCTGCCCGTGTGATGGTGGAGCTGCAAGCCCTCTCTCCTGAGCTCTACCGCTACCTGAAATCCGTAGAGCTCTTCCGCATCACCGAAAACGATGCCTTCTCCGAGCCCGTGCAGATCTACAGCAACGTGCAGAACGGTTGGGGCATCTTCGGTGCCCTAAGCTACGATAGGCATTTTGTGGAGTATGAGGAATAAGAGCAAATTGACATAATGATTAATCAGTGAACACTAATTAAGGTTAACGGCATCAAATGTAAGAAGATTTATCGAGATGTGCAAATGGAT
>CALAEY010000009.1 GCA_937891085.1 uncultured Prevotellaceae bacterium
TAATATGTATAGGGAACGGAGATACCGTCCTTCTTACAGATACGGCGGATGAAGCGGTCTATGACACGGCATCCGTCGTCAATGATGTCCACGTCCACAGGGTATCGTACCTCGGCATCGGCACAGGTGGCGTCTATCTTCAGTTCTCCCTTGTGCTCGCGCCCTTGACTGTCAACAAAGGCTGCCGCGTCCTCGTCCTGAGCTGTAGCGGCAGGCGGCTCTTCATCATGCCCCTTGGGTTCTTCTTCCTTGTTTTTCCGGGCTGCCTCCTTCATCTCCTGTTCACGCTTGAGAAGCGATTCCGTCATCTTGTTGATGTCATCCTCACTGATGCGCTTGCGAAGGTCTACGAAAAGCGATGGGTCGAAGATGGGCTGGTCGGTGAACTCCCCCAATCCGCACAGATACTGCATATAAGGATTTTCACGTATCATCTCAACGGTTTCAGCGTCAGAAAGACGGGTCTCATGCTTGATAACCATGGCACCTATCACCATACGGGCGGGCTTGGCACTGGCTCCCACTGTCTGGTTGTTGAGTTTCTGACCGTACTGCTTCTCATAGTCTTCCCAGGGGAGATGGTCGCCCAGCCACACCCAACGGTTGCTCTTGTCCAACCCGTCAAGGGAGGAACGGAAACCGTCTATGGTCAACTGCTTGTATCTTGGCTTAAATCTCATCTGCTTGTCAGTTTTAACACCCAAAGGTACTCATTTTTTGTTAAACAAACAAATATATTGTGTTATAAATATCTAAATATCAATAAGTTAAATATAAATCAGCAAACACTAATTAAAGAAAAGTATGACGACAAAAATCTCATCTTGCAGACCTGCCAACTATGGAGTCTGCTTTCGAAACGACTGCCCTCTGGCAAACAGCTGCCTTAGACAGCTTCACGCACAGGATTCCTGTGAAAATGAACGGTTTATCAACGTGGTAAACCCTTATCTTGTAAAGAAGGTCACCTCAAAATGTGACTTCTATCGCCCCAACACATTGGTTAGAGCGGCATACGGCATCCGCCACATCTTCGATGCTGTGCCCCACTCTAAGTACAACAGTGTCTTCCATTCCGTCATCGGACTCTTCGGAAAGAGCACCTACTACCGCATCTATCACAAAGAGCGCCCCATCTGGCCTAAAGAACAGGAGCAGATCCGTCGCATCTTCGCCAATTATGGCATCAATGAGCCCGTGGTGTTTGAGGAATATCGTGACATCATAGATTGGTGAAACTTGCTAAGCCGAAGTTTCTCGGTGTAGAACTGCCAGTTCCATGCCTAAGGACTGCCAGTTTCCCTACGGAGGACTGCCAGTTTCCCCACGGAAAACTGGCAGTTCCACGCCTTGAAACCAGCGTGGAACTGCCTAACGAATGATTATCATCTAGTTTTATATTATCAACAAATGGACAAAACAATGAAATTTACCTCTGTGCGCATTGATCAACGCACCAATGCACTGAAACTGAGGGGCATGACTTTAGATGCCCTGCAAGAGTCTATCACGACAGAACTGAAGGGAGCCCCCATCCAGAAGTTCCGCAAGGAACTACCTGTGATGGAGACACTTGGGGCTGGATTCGTGCAACGTTCCTTGGCCAAGCTGCCTTGGATCTCTGTGGCTGCATCGTGGAAAAAGAGCACGCATGCAGAAATGACATTCGACGCTTACAACGGCCTCGTGCTGCTGAACGTCAACAAACTGGCCTCTCTTGATGAGGTGGAAACGGTGAAGTGCCTGGCACAATCATTGCCAAGTACGTTTGCCGTATTTTCTGGGAGTACGGGGCGTAGCGCCAAGATACTGGTAAGTGTCTCACTCCCAGACGGATCGCTGCCAAAGACGGAGGAGGAAGCCGCGCTTTTCCATCGTCAGGCTTACTATCTGGCATATACCACTTATAGTGGTGTGGTGAGCTTTCACATCATGCGTGAAGAGCCTTCATTAAGACAGAGTTTCCGCAAGACCTACGATCCTAAGCCTTACTTTAATGCAGACATTCATCCGCTGAGGGTGAGTATGGATATGGGCATGGAACTCTCTGACACTGAGGAGAATGAAGTGACCAATCCGCTGGATCGTTACATCCCTGGACCTGACAGCTATGAGGAGTTCGAGAAGCGATTCCGCATGCTGGTGAGCCTGACCATGAAGGAGTTTGGTTTCCCCATAGAGCAGAACAAGGAGCTGTTTGTGGAGGCCGTTGCCAAGCAATGCTGCCTTGCAGGTATCCCTATGGAGGAGGCACTCTGTCATTCGGTGGCACTCCTCGTGGGGAGTATGGATGCTGAGACCATCCGCTCTATCTATGAGACTGTATATGAGGCATTTGCCGATAAGCATGGCAGCAAGCCTATCTACAACAAGACGCAACAGACGGAGTTGCTCTTCCATCACTACATGAGCGATCGCTATGTGCTGAGATACAACTACTTAAAGGAGGTGCCAGAGTATAGGGACAATAATTCGTGGAGCCCCTACTTCCGCCAGATAGATGATCGCATGCTCAGCAAGATGATCATAGAGGCCAGACGCAGGGGCATCAACGTGACGGAGAGAGACATGATGCGCTATGTGAAATCATCGGATGTCGCTGACTTCAATCCTGTAGACGACTATCTGGAGAGTCTGCAAGATGCTTGGGATGGCAAGGATCATATAGGGCAACTGGCCAAACGCATCAAGACCGCTAACCCTATGTGGGAGAAGTGGTTCCGCATCTGGCTGCGTGGTGTGGTAGCCCAATGGAGAGGATGGAACACGCAGTATGGCAACAGCGTGGCACCCATCATCATAGGTCCGCAGGGTTGGCGAAAATCCACATTCTGCAGACAGTTGCTTCCTGACGAACTGGCGTTTGGCTTCACTGATCAGCTCGACTTTGGCAATCGCAGGGACATCGACCTCACCATCAGCCACTACTTGTTGGTGAACATCGATGAATTTGACCAACTGACGAAGCACTCTCAGAACGGCTATCTGAAGAACCTGCTGCAACGCACGGACAGCAAGCAGCGCAGGCTCTTCACAGACTCCGTCAACGAGAAGCGTCGCTATGCGTCATTCATAGGGACAAGCAACGTAAGTGACCTACTCACAGACAGTACGGGCAGCCGTCGCTTCCTCTGCGTGGAGCTCACTGCCCCTATCGACACCCATACGCCTATCAATCACAGACAGGTCTATGCCCAAGCGATGGCAGAGCTCGATGCTAAGCAGCCCTACTGGTTTACTGATGAAGAAGTGGCAGAAATCATGGCCTCCAATCGCAGTTTCATGCAGCTTGATGAACAGGAAGCCCTATTCAACGACTACTTCCGTGCCCCTACAGATGACGATGAAGGCGAATGGCTTTCTCCCACAGCCATACTGAAGAAGATCAAAGCCAAGCACAAGGGAAGTCTGCGAATGTCTATCAGGGATATGGGCAGATACCTACGAAATATGCCTGACATCCCCTTCAGAAAGATGCATGCATCTAACGAATATAAGGTAGTATTAGCGTAAAAAACGCCATTCTTCTTCCGCTTCTTCCGCTTCTTCTTCCGCTATGATAGCTTATGCGAATTATAGACA
The DNA here is from genome assembly GCA_937891085.1 of uncultured Prevotellaceae bacterium. Taxonomy (GTDB): domain Bacteria; phylum Bacteroidota; class Bacteroidia; order Bacteroidales; family Bacteroidaceae; genus Bacteroides. The sequence continues at coordinate 3,583 of CALAEY010000009.1, forward strand.
ATCTGAAGTTAGCGGAAGAGCGGAAGAAGAATACTATTCGTGATTTCAAAAAGTTAGTAAAATCTCAAACTTTAAAAACAAAGTTTTAGATATTTACAAAAACAATCCTAATATCATCACCTATTATGGCCGCTTAAAAGCGGCCTAATTCTTCTTAAGTGAGTTTGAATCTTTAAGCCATGACAAAAGAAGATATTGCGAAGAAGCCGACTCTTTAGAACACCAAATCATCAAAAACAGCCATAAGAGATAAAGTATTTTATCAGAGAATTTGTCCCTTTGGAATCTTTTCCGTAATTTTGCAAAAATTTCGGTGTGAATCATATACTGACAATGCAGGGAAATATGACTATATCTCAGACGATTGAAGATAAATTTAAACGCATAAAAGACAAGTCATTGCTTTTCGCCTCCGATTTTCCGCAATACGACCAGGAATATGTTGGAGACCTTCTTTCTCGTTATGTGAATGATGGAAGACTTGTACGTTTGGCTAATGGTGTCTATCTAAAGACGACCATTACCAAGTTTGGCCCCGTGTACCCCAGTCCAACGGAGATAGCTGAGAACATTGCAAGACGTGACCATGCCCAAGTGTTGATGTCTGGACTTACAGCCGAGAACTATTTTGGCCTTTCTACTCAGGTTCCCATGAAAATCGTTTTCCTGACAAGCGGTTCCGCCAGGAAACTTACAGTGGGAAACACAGTCATTGAGTTTAAGCGTGGGGTTCCTAAGAACTTTGCATTTAAGGATAAGACATTGGCAACCCTTTGTCTAGCTCTGAAAAGCATTGGCAATGGCCATGTGACAGACGAGCAAAAGAACGTGTTAAGGAACTTTCTGAATAACTATATCCAAGAGCATGACATCAAAAGCGACCTAAAACTCATGCCACAATGGATTCAAAAGATGTTGAACGAAATAATCAACAAAGAATCATGACGAACTGGAGAGAACTTACAAAAGATGAACAGATAGCCGCCTTGCAGAATGTGGCTGGTACCAAACAAATACCACCACAGGCTGTTGAAAAGGATTTGTGGGTAACAACAATCCTGCAAATCGTCTTTTCCCTGCCTTTTGCTGACAGTCTGGTATTCAAGGGCGGCACATCACTAAGCAAGGTATTTGGTAAAATAGAGCGTTTTTCTGAAGACATCGACCTTGCCATTGACCGCTCCCACTTCGGTTTAGAGGGAGATTTGACAAAGAAACAACTGAAGAAGTTGAGGAAACAATCTTCCACATTCGTGCGTGATACTTTCCTTACAGAATTGCAAGAGGCATTCCGCCAGCAAGGACTTACGGGACTTTCTGCCACTGCCGAGCCTGACGGAGAAGGTGATGCCACATATCCGGAGCCGCGAAAAATCTTTATCGAATATCCGAGCCTTTTTCGTGAATCTTATGACTACATCAAGCCACGAGTCATGCTAGAAACTGGTGCACGGTCACTTATAGAGCCAACGATTTCCGTACAGGTAAAGAGCCTCATTGAAACGGCTTTTCCCGATATTTGCACAGCCTCTGTCAATCCGTTCATCCCTACGTCTGTCATCGAAAAGACATTCTTGGAAAAAGCATTCCTCTTGCATGAGCTTTTTACTACCAATGCAGGTTGGCATGCCAATAGAAAGTCTAGGCACCTGTATGACTTAGAGAAGATGATGGACGAACCATTTGCTGAACCTACCATTCACAATGATGATCTTTGGGAGTCAATCAGCCATCACCGTCAGGTATTCACCAGCATGAGGGATGTTGACTATACGCCTGATGTCAGAAAACGCATAGTTCTTGTGCCACCGACAGACTTCATGAAAGAGTGGAGAGATGACTACGAGGCCATGCGCAGCACTATGGTATTTGGTCCCTCTCTTACTTTTGACGCACTCATTGAGAGATTGCTTCTGCTTGAAGAACGCTTTCGTCAATAGGAATAACGAGTTTGAGATTTCTAGTATAGAAAGGATGCACTCACAGTGGTATCAGTATTTATAGCGGGGACGCACCCGACTGCCTGAACGCATCAAGGAGTATGACAGATGAAGATATAGAGCCTTTGCTCTCAATGACAAGAAATTTGATAGACAAGACCAAGACCCTCTTGTAGAAACATTTCTTATTACAATGCTTCTAATCGCATAAAATAACATAGCTAAAGTGATAAGCAAGACTGCGCATGTCCTTCAGGGATATGGGCAGATACCTTCGAAAGATGCATGCATCTAACGAATATAAGGTGGTTTTAGCGTAAAAAACGCCATTCTTCTTCCGCTTCTTCCGCTTCTTCTTCCGCCATGATAGCTTATGCGGATTATAGGCTATCTGAAGTTAGCGGAAGAGCGGAAGAAGAATTGCAAATTGATACTACATAAGTAAAGAGAGTTCTATTGCATGTTACCTCACGTATAAAAAAGAGTCCCAGAATCTAAACACAAATAGCACATATTCATCGAGAGTGTAAATTAAACTGTGTCATGTGAGTAACGAGATAAAAAAGAAGTATATTTGCATGAAAACAGTAGAAGAGATGAAAGAAGAGATGGATTTCAATGCTCTTGGGCAAGAGGTGCTTGAAGAGCTGAAGGCTGGCAAGCCGTTGTTTGGTAAGGATGGTGCATTTGGTCCCATGCTTGAGAGTATCCTCAATGCGGCCCTTGAGGGTGAGATGGACGCTCATCTGACAGAAAAGTGCCGTAGTCAGGGAGACCGCCGTAACGGCAAGATGTCGAAGCAGGTTCGCACTCCTGTGGGTGATGTCACGGTATCCACCCCTCGTGACCGTGACTCGACTTTCGATCCCCAGTTCATCAAGAAGCGTGAGACGATGCTTGCCGAGGGAATGGCGGAGCGTATCCTGGGTCTGTACGCCTTGGGCAACAGCACCCGCCAGATCAGCGACTACATGGAGGAGAACCTGGGCAGCCGCATATCAGCTGAGACCATCAGCTCCATCACGGACAGGATACTTCCCGAGGTGAAGGCGTGGCGCAGCAGGAGCCTCGAGCCAGTCTATGCTATGGTGTGGCTGGATGCGATCCACTACAAGGTGATGGACGAGAAGGGCTGTGCCGTGAGCCGTGCCATATACAACGTTCTTGGCATAGACAAGGAGGGCCGCAAGGATCTCCTGGGCATGTACATAGCGCACAGCGAGGGTGCCAACTTCTGGCTGAGCGTGCTGACCGACCTCCAGAACCGTGGGGTGGAGGACATCCTCATAGCCTGCATAGACGGCCTGAAGGGCTTTCCCGATGCCATAAGGAGCGTGTACCCCCAGACGGTCATCCAGCTGTGCGTCATCCACCAGATCCGCCATTCGGTCAAGTATGTGGGCAGCAAGTACCAGAAGGAGTTCATGAGCGACCTGAAGAAGGTCTACGGCGCTCCCACCAAGGAGCAGGCCGAGGAGCAGCTGGACAGGCTCGAGGAGAGGTGGGGCTCGGACTACCCTATAGTCATCAAGTCCTGGCGCGACAACTGGGAGCGCCTCTCAGAGTACTTCCAGTTCACCCCAGCCATCCGCAGGCTCATATACACCACCAACACCGTGGAGGGCTACCACCGCCAGATAAGGAAGGTGACCAAGAACAAGGGCGTGTTCCCCAATGACACCGCACTTGAGAAGCTGGTGTACCTCGCCTATAGGAACATACGCAGGAAATGGACCATGCCGTTGGCCAATTGGGGCACGATAGCACAACAACTGGCCATCAAATTTGGAGATAGGTTCAGGTTGTTGTAACTTTGCGGGCGAGAGGAACGCTCTCGGGGGCTGTCTGCCCCCTGCCGCTTGGCACCCCCCGAGTGTTTTTCATATATTAGATATAATGGAGATTAGAGATTTGACACAGTTTATTTGACACAACCTATTCATCATTTGCTATCTAAGTTTACCGCATAAAGTCTTCACTACTATTCTTCATTGTATTTTTTCCAGGCCTCCTTCTTTTGCTTCTTTATTTCCTCATCCTTAGACTTTCTCTTACTTCTTTCTTCCTCAAACAACCTTCTCTCCAGATTTGCAAGCGTTTCTTTTTCAGTTTTCTTATTTACAATCCACTTCCAATAATCCGTCAAGTCTTCTTGTTTTACCGTCTTTTTCCCAAACACGTTAGCCATGTTACTATCATAAATAGGGAGCATATTGGCTTTTAGTTTTTTGGATGACCAGAACCTTGTGTGTTTTGTAATAAAAGGAATGGTCATCTTGGTTTTCTCCATAAACTCACGGATTGCTTTGCCGATAGAATTATAGGTTTCTTCCGATAATTCAGATATGCTAAGACAAGATTTTACAAGCGCTTTATATGCATCCTTTATCGCATCCCAATCAAAAGGTTTCTCTTTATCAATATAATAATGCATTGCAGAGTAACCTGCCCAAATTTGGATGTAATGAAAAATCTTTCTCAGATCATCTTCCTCGTCTGATTCAATGTTGTATTTATCTACTAACTCAAATATTTCTTGCTCAAGGTTATTAATACTACTTATAGAATCCCCCCACTCTTTTTTAAAACCTTTGTCGGTTAAAATATTTATCATTGTATAAGGATATTCATCCCCATTCGCAAGTGGGGTTATTGGAATTATAACTCTATGGGGACAAGTTTTCTTTTTTATTATACGCTTTGCCATAATCTTAAAAAACATTTTTTATAATGATTATCCGCAATTAGCCGACCAAAAATTGGGCTGAATCCTATGAAAT
>CALAEY010000010.1 GCA_937891085.1 uncultured Prevotellaceae bacterium
GCCCAGCCAGTCGTCGATGAACTCCTGCGTCAGGGCGCGTGCCTGCATGTAAGCCTTCATGTTGATGTCCTTCACCTGGAAACCAGCGTCTTTCAGCATGGCCTGAATAGTAATCACGTCTGGATGAACCTTACCCCAAGACAGTGGCTCGATGGCTACGTCGAGCACATCGGCACCAGCCTCGGCCACCTCCAACATAGAAGCCACAGACAGACCTGGGCCGCTATGACCGTGATACTGAATCACGATTTCAGGATGGCGCTCCTTGATGTTCTTGGTGAGCTGGCCAAGTGACCATGGGCGACCGATACCTGCCATGTCTTTCAAGCAGATTTCCTGAGCGCCGGCCTCGATCAGCTTATCAGCCAACTTAGTGTAATAGTCAACTGTATGAATAGGAGAATAGGTGATACAAAGGGTAGCCTGTGGAGTCATGCCGCCTTCCAATGCATACTTGATGGAAGGGATGATATTGTTGGCATCATTCAGACCATCGAAGATACGGGTGATATCCACACCTTGTGCATGCTTTACCTTATACATCAGCTTACGCACATCCACTGGACATGGATACATACGCAATGCATTCAAACCACGGTCAAGCATGTGGGTCTTGATACCTACCTCGTTGAAAGGCTTCGTAAATGCACGCACTGCAATGTTCGGATTCTCACCATACATCAGGTTCACCTGCTCGAAAGCACCACCGTTTGTTTCTACACGGTCGAAGCAACCCATATCAATGATCACCGGGGCAATACGTACCAACTGGTCTACTCTTGGCTGAAACTTGCCTGAGCTCTGGAACATGTCTCGATAGACAAGACTGAATTTGATTTCCTTCTTCATTTTCTTTTTATCTTAAATTATTCTCTTGATTTTCAAATACCTTCTTTCCCAATTATATAAATCTTCCGCAAATATAATCAATATTTTCCTATATTCATCGGTCTTTCACAACTTTTATTAAAAATGTTTGGCGGAATGCAGTAAAATGGCACTTCGATGCATTCTTTTGCATGAAATATTCAGAATTATTCGTATCTTCGCACCATTAAAGATCTTTACTAAGGAAAAATGAGAGTAACTATCATCTCGGGGGCTCGCCCCAACTTCATGAAGATAGCTCCTATCTGCCGAGCTATCGATGCTGCAAGAGACGGTGGCAAGGACATCACTTACCGCTTGGTGTACACGGGCAGGAAAGACGACCCTGCACTGGATGCTTCGCTTTTCTCAGACCTGAACATGCGTGAGCCCGACTGCTATCTGGGTGTGAATGCTCAAGGCCACTCGGAGGTGGCTGCCCAGATCATGCTGGCATTCGAGAAGGAACTGGATGCCCACCCTTCACAGGTGGTGCTGGTGGTAGATGATATGACGGCAACCATGAGCTGCGCCATCGTAGCGAAGAAGCGCGGACTGAAGGTGGCACACGTCATCGCGGGCACGCGCTCGTTCGATATGAATATGCCGCGTGAGGTGAACCGTACCATCGTGGATGCTATCTCCGACTACCTCTTCACGGCGGGCATGGTGGCCAACCGTAACCTGAACCAGGAGGGCATGATTCCTGAATACATCCACTACGTAGGCAACATACTGATAGATACCATTCGATATAACCGCCACCGTTTCACACAGCCTATCTGGTTCAATAGCATGGGACTGCGCAAGGGCAACTACCTGCTGCTGACGCTGAATAGGCGCGACTTGCTGGCACGCAGGCATGTGCTGACGTCATTGCTGCAAATCGTGATAGAGAAGTCGGAAGGCCTCCCCATCATCGCCCCACTGCATGGGTATGTGGAGGATACGGTCAAGGATCTGGGCATCCAGGCACCCAACCTGCACCTGTTGCCTACGCAGAGCTACCTGAACTTCGGGTTCCTCATTAATCAGGCGAAGGGCATCGTCACCGACTCTGGCAACATTGCCGAGGAGGCTACCTTCCTAGACGTGCCTTGCATCACGCTGAACACCTATGCGGAACATCCGGAGACGTGGCGCATAGGTACCAATGAGTTGGTAGGCGACAATACATTCGCGCTCTCTGCGGCGATGGACAAGCTGATGCATGGCGAGTGGAAGCACAGCACCCTACCCGACCGCTGGGACGGGCGTACGGCGGAGCGAATCGTGCAAACTATGTTAAATGTTGAAAAAGTGTAAGCCGCAAATCTTAATAAGTAGTTAAACATGTCCGTATTTTAAGCAAAGTTTGCGGACCTTTACATTATATTTATTACTTTTGCGTGCTAAACGCTTAAAGATGAAATCAAGGTTAGTCAAATTATATATCCTCTTCTCCCTCTTGCTTGTCTCGCTGGGAACTCAGGCACAGATCAAGGGCGTGGTGACAGACTCCATCACGCACGAGCCATTGCTTTATGTCACAGTGCAATATCCAGGCAAGGGTGTGGGTGCCATCACCAATAATGAAGGTGAATTTACTGTGGAGGCACATCGCGGATGGACGGTATTGCGCTTTTCTTCCATCGGCTATAAGACGAAGGATGTGACGCTGCAGACAGGTCAGCGCACGCTGAATGTGGAATTGGCACCAGAGGCTACCGAACTAGCGGAGGTGGTGGTGACGAGACGCGCCCGCTACTCGCGCCGAAACAATCCGGCAGTGGACTTCATGCGCCAAGTGATAGCGCACAAGAAGGGCAACAAGCTGGAGGACAACGACTATTACTCCTATCAGAAATACGAGAAGATGAAGATGTCTATCAATGATGTGACCAACGAGAAGTTGGAAAAGGGCATCTACAAGCGCTTCGCTTTCTTCAAGGACCAGGTGGAGGTGTCGCCCAAGACGGGCAAGCAGATTCTGCCTGTATCTGTGAAGGAGACAGGCTCTCGCACCATCTATCGCAAATCACCTAAAAGCAAGAAGACCATTATCGAGGGAATGAACTCCTCGGGCGTGGATGAGTTCTTCAGCACGGGCGACATGATGGGTACTATCCTCACGGATGTATTCTCTGACATCAATATCTATGACGATGACATCCGACTGCTGCAACGCCAGTTTGTCAGTCCTATCGGTCGTGGTGCCATCACATTTTATCAGTTCTACCTAGAAGATACCATCCACGTGGATGGCACGGAATGTGTACACCTCTCCTTCGTGCCGCAAAATCCGCAGGACTTTGGATTCACGGGGCATCTCTATGTGGCAAAGGACTCTACCTATGCCGTGAAGCGCGCCACGATGAACCTGCCTAAGAAGACGGGCGTGAACTTCGTGGAACATCTGGACATCGTGCAGAACTATGAGCAACTGCCCGACAGTACCTGGGTGCTTACGGATGATGACATGACCGTGGAATTGGCCTTGATGTCGGGCGTGGGTGAGTTTGAGGTGGAGCGTACCACCAAGTACACCAAGTACAACTTCGAGGCCATAGAGCCACGTCTGTTCCGCTTGGGAGGTGGTGAGGTGATCAAGGAGGCCAACATGATGAACAAGAGCGATGAGTACTGGGCTGAAGTGCGCCAAGTGCCATTGACAAAGACGGAGAGCAGCATGGATCTCTTCATGAACCGACTGGAACAACTCCCTGGTTTCAAGTATGTGATCTTCGGTGCCAAGGCATTGATAGAGAACTTCGTGGAGACGGGTGGCAGAAAGCATCCGAGCAAGTTCGACTTAGGTCCTATAAACACCACCATCACCAGCAACTACGTGAACGGCATGCGTCTGCGTCTGAGTGGTTTGACCACAGGCAATCTGGATCCGCACTGGAACTTCAGTGGTTACGGAGCTTATGGCTTCAAGGATAAGAAGTGGTTCTATCAGGGACAGGTGGCCTACTCGTTCAATAAGCGCGAATACGTGCTGTGGGAATTTCCGAAGCACTATCTGGCCTTCAAATACCAGTACGATGTGATGTCTCCGATGGATAAGTTCCTGGATACCGATAAGGATAATGTGTTCGTGGGCATGAAGTGGACCAAGGTGGACCAGATGTCATACATCCGTGAGGCAGCGCTCACCTATGAATTGGAGACCAACTCCGGATTCTCCGTGAAGGCCATGGCCCGCCACCGCATTGATGAGCCTACGGGTGCTTTGGCCTACTACCTGAACGACGGTCCTACCCCTGGTGAATGGAGTGAGCAAAACACCCGTGTGAAGGACATGACCACAGCGGAAGTTGGTGTCACCCTGCGCTATGCCCCTGGTGAGACTTATATCAACACGAAACAGCGCCGCGTTCCAGTGTCATTGGATGCCCCTGTGTTCACTATTTCTCATACCACAGGCTTCAAGGGTATCTTAGGTGGTGACTACAACTTCAACCTCACAGAGGCAAGCATCAAAAAACGCTGGTGGTTCGGCTCTTGGGGAAAACTCGATGTGATGCTTCGCGGAGGAGCACAATGGAATAAGGTGCCATTCCCTCTGCTCAACCTGCCTCAGGCCAACCTGTCGTATATCAACCAATACAACGTGAAGACGTTCTCCTTGATAAACAACATGGAATTCCTGAACGACCGCTATGGCTCTCTGCACATCGACTACGACCTCAACGGCAAGCTGTTCAATCGCATACCGCTGCTGAAGAAGCTTAAGTGGCGCGAGATGTTCAGAGTTAACGTGCTCTATGGTAAGCTGACGGATAAGAACAACCCCTACATGGGCAACAGCAGCCTCTATCTCTTCCCTATGCGTGATGGACAAACCACCAGCTACATCATGGGAGAAACGCCATACGTGGAAGCCAGCGTGGGTATATACAACATCTTCAAGCTGCTACACGTGGAATATGTGCGCCGTCTGACCTATACGGACATTCCTGGTGTGAAGAAAGATGGCATCCGATTCATGATAATGATGGTATTCTAACGCTTACGAGACATGCAACCACTGGCAGAAAGGCTACGCCCCAAGACCCTTGACGACTATATCGGACAGAAGCATCTGGTAGGTCCTGGAGCTGTTTTGCGCCAAATGATAGACTCGGGGCATATCGCCTCCTTCATCTTGTGGGGACCTCCGGGCGTGGGAAAGACCACCTTGGCACAAATCATCGCCCACAAGCTGGAAACTCCTTTTTACACCTTGAGTGCCGTGACCAGCGGCGTGAAGGAGGTGCGTGAGGTGATAGAACGTGCGCGCAACAACCACTTTTTCTCGCAGGCTAACCCAATCCTCTTCATCGATGAAATACACCGCTTCAGCAAGTCGCAGCAAGACTCACTGCTTGGCGCTGTGGAGCAAGGCATCATCACGCTGATAGGTGCCACGACAGAGAACCCCTCCTTTGAGGTCATTCGTCCATTGCTCTCCCGTTGCCAGGTCTATGTGCTGAAGTCACTGGATAAGGCCGACCTGCTGGAATTGCTGAATCGTGCCATCACACAAGATACTGAACTCAAGAAACACCACATAGAGGTGAAGGAGATCAACGCCCTGCTCCGTTTCAGCGGAGGCGATGCCCGCAAACTGCTCAATATCTTAGAATTGGTGGTGCAGGCAGTAGGCGAGAATGAGATCGTAGAAATCAATGACGAGATAGTGACCAACCGCCTGCAACAGAACCCGTTGGCCTATGATAAAGACGGAGAGATGCACTATGACATCATCTCTGCCTTCATCAAGAGCATTCGTGGCAGCGATCCTGACGGGGCCCTCTACTGGCTGGCCCGCATGGTGGAAGGTGGCGAAGACCCTGCCTTCATCGCCCGCCGACTGGTAATATCAGCAGCTGAGGACATCGGTCTGGCCAATCCCAATGCCCTCTTGCTGGCCAATGCCTGCTTCGATGTCATCATGAAGATAGGTTGGCCCGAAGGGCGCATCCCTCTGGCAGAGACTACGGTCTATCTGGCAACCAGTCCGAAGAGCAACTCTGCCTATCTGGGCATAGACAAGGCACTGAGCACAGTGAAGCAGACGGGCAACCTGCCTGTGCCGCTACACCTACGCAATGCCCCTACAGGACTGATGGAGGAATTGGGCTATGGCAAGGACTATAAGTATGCCCACGACTTTCCTGGTCACTTCGTGCAGCAGCAGTACCTGCCCGACCAACTTATCGGCCAGGTGCTCTGGAATCCGCAAGAGAATGCCCAAGAAGCCAAGCTCAAGGAGCGGATGAAGTTGCTTTGGGGAGATAATAAGAGATATTAAAGGAATTATGAATTTTTCAATTGCCAAAATTCATAATTCATAATTTATAATTCATAATTGTAATAGAAATGAAGATTGTAGTATTAGACGGTTATGCCGGAAATCCTGGCGACCTTTCTTGGGAAGGTGCTGAAGCTCTGGGCGAATGCACCATCTATGACCGTACAGCTCCCTCCGAGAAGTTGGAGCGAGTGAAGGATGCAGAAATCATTTTGACGAACAAGGTGCCTTTCTGCGCAGAAGATTTTGACAAATTGCCCAACCTGAAATACATCGGTGTGCTGGCCACTGGCTACAACATCATCGATACCGAGGCTGCCAAGGCACACGGTGTGGTAGTGACCAACATCCCTGCCTATAGCACCAATTCTGTGGCTCAGATGGTATTCGCCCACCTGCTGAACGTCAGCAACAGCGTGCAGCACTATACCGACGAGGCACGCGCTGGTGTTTGGAGCCGTAACCCCGACTTCAGCTACCAAGATACGCAGCTCATGGAGCTTCATCGCAAGAAGATTGGCATAGTGGGCTTAGGTAGCATCGGCAGGGCTGTAGCACGCATTGCTATCGGCTTCGGCATGGAGGTTTTTGCCTATACCAGCAAGTCGCACTTCCAGCTGCCTCCAGAGATTCACAAGATGGAGTTGGATGAACTTTTCCGCGAGTGTGACATTGTGACCCTGCACTGCCCGCTGACCCCAACTACCAAAAACTTAGTAAACGCCGAGCGTCTGAAGACCATGAAACCTACGGCTATCTTGATCAATACCAGCCGTGGTCCTGTGGTGAACGAGCAAGACTTGGCAGATGCGCTGAACAACGGCACGATCTATGCTGCTGGCGTGGATGTGCTCTCTGAGGAACCTGCCAAGGCAGACAACCCACTGCTCACTGCACACAACTGCTTCATCACCCCACACATTGCCTGGGCCACCAAGGATGCCCGCATCCGCTTGATGCAGATAGCGGTAGACAACCTACAGGCCTTCTTGAACGGACAGCCAATCAATGTGGTGAACAAGTGAAACGAAAGTACGTTTCACTGACAACGAAAATAAGGCTCGCTGCCCTCGAAAGTAAGGTTCGTTTTACGCCTACGCACAAAAAAAATCAGCCACCCCGCATGGGATGGCTGATTTCGTATTATGATCTCCAGAGATTAGTTGAAGTAGTACTTCACACCAAGCTGGATGCGCCATGCGGCACTGTAAGCACGGTTGTAGTCCCAAGTCTTAGTAGGAGCCTCACCATTGCTACGATACAGAGAGAAGGTAGGAACGTTGTTGGCATCCTTGCCCTCATACTTCAGGATACGACCGCTGTTGGCAGGAACCATGTTCTTAGGAACACCCCAAGAAGAATGGATCATGTTGCCAATGTTCTCAAAGTCGGCAGAGAACTGCAGACGATGGTTGGTATTGCCTACTTTCAGCACGAAGTCGTGTGCCCAACGGAAGTCGAACTGATGTACCCAAGGAGCGTATGCGCTGTAAGCCTCAGCATACTCACCCTTGTGATTTCTCAGATACTTATCCTGCTCTACAAATGCCCAGAAGTCAGCACGGTCAGCTTCGTTCACGAAATTGATCTCGCTGTCGTTGCGTGGGATGTACATCAAGTCGTAGCCGATACCGTCACCATTCATATCGTTGGTATAATACCAGCTGTAGCCAGCAGGTGAACCACCGGTGTAGAACAAAGTGAAGTGATCCTTGTCATTGTAAGTATAGCTTACAGAAGCGATCACGCGGTCTGGAATCACGTACTGAGAATTCTGTACAGTAGCGAAGTTAGGACCGTTTACAGTGAACAGCCCCTGCCATGCAGAAGTTGCATTTGAACCAGGCATACCAGTCACTTCCTTCATCACGGTGTGTGTATAAGCAGCCATAATGTTCAGGTTCTCGATAGGAGTAGCATTGATGGTGATATTACCAGTCCAACCATAACCGCGATGGGTATTGGTCAGCACGTATGCATTTGTCTTGGTGTAAGTATAGTTAGAAGGATAAATCACGCGGTTGTCAGCACCTTGGAAACGCTCCCAGGTAGTGTTAGGCATGATGTTGTAGTTGTCCAGACGTACAGCATTGATATTGTCAGTGTAGTTGAACTCACCTGTTACAGTCAATGGGAATGATACAGGAACCACATAGTCGATGCCGATAGAAGTCTTCCATACCTGAGGCATCTTGAAGTTACGATCCACGCCATTCACGGTTGAACCACCCTGACCGTCTTCTGGAGAAATTGTTGTAGGCAGATTCTGGGCAGCAATCATCTGATTGATATCAGTAATCATCTTTCCACCCTGCATTGTGCGCTGCAACATCTCATAAGCACCTTCTGACACATTCTTACCTGTACCATAACCATAGCCCATAACTGTGCTGCCATCATACTTGGTATTCACCTGATAAGAGTTCTGCACCATGTTTGAGTTGGTAGGCATGTTGGTGAAGAATACCAGAGGCAGACGACCTGCGAAGAGACCCGTACCACCACGTACCTTCAGGGATTTGTCACCGAATACGTCCCAAGTGAAACCGAATCGTGGAGAAATCTGGATGTTGGTCTTAGGCCAAGCACCTGTATCTACCTTACGGCCACCGAAGTCGAGTTCATAGAATGCCTTGTTGCGCATCACATCGTCATTGTTGAATGAGATATTGTCGAAACGGATACCACCAGTGAGCTTCAGGTTGTTACCTACGCTCCACTCATCCTGTGCATAAAGGCCATACTGGTTGAAACGTACCTGAGCGGCAGGATTAGCCTCACCATTGTAACCATGAGTCAGGGCGAAAGCCTCTGGAGTGGCACCGTTGATGAAATCATCCACGCTGCGGAAACGGTAGTAACCCGTACCATTACGCATGTAAGAGTTGTTTGCCATCTGATGCTCGAAGCTGAAACCTGCGGTCAACTTGTGGGCACCCAGATAAGCAGTGAAGTTATCGGTAAGGGTAGTGATGTTGTTCTTCACACCATTGTTCCAAGTAAACAGCTCATAACCCAGTGTCATGTATGGGCTCAGGTCCTGAGTCACTGTACCATCAGCAGCGGTAGTGTAACCATTCATGATATCTACATGTGGGAAAGGAGCAGAGTTAGAACCGCGGATATCCTCAATCTTTGAGTAAGTGAACAGCAGCTGGTTGGAAAGGTTGCTTCCAAAATGGCTGTTGAGGTCAGCAGAAATAGTCTTTACAGTATTGTCCATAGAATACATGGAATTTGCAAAGGCCATAGAATACTGAGACAGACGGTTCATACCGTTCAGACGGTAGCCAGTATCAGCAGAGTTACCATTGGTTGCGTTCCAAGCAGAATTCTTGGTATAGTTATAACGTACTGCCAAATGATGATCCTGAGTGATATTCCAGTCGATACGACCCAGCAACTTCACGTTGCTCTCATCAGCAGGGAAGCTGGTAGGAGATCCTGGATCATAGCCATAAGCACTCTTAACGAAGTCACTTACACGCTGCATGTCAGACAGTTTGGTACGGCTGATGTAATTACTAGCATTAGCCACGCCATCTGTAGAAGGCTGCCAGCGGTTTGCCACTGTAGGAATCTTTTGGTACTCAGCGTTCACGAAGAAGAACAGCTTGTTCTTGATGATAGGGCCACCCAGTGTAGCACCATAGGT
>CALAEY010000011.1 GCA_937891085.1 uncultured Prevotellaceae bacterium
TACAATCTTCCCAAACGGCGATGTACTACAATTCAGAAAAAGGAACGCAAAACGCTGAAAAACGGGCTTTCGAGAACGAAAAGCCCTTAAAACAACACGATTTTTTCTGAAAATTTGACAGGTGGGGTCAAACTTGGGTTAAGAAAGGAGCTAGTTATGCAAAAAGAACTTTACGAGGCACCTCTGGTGCAAGTGATTAACATGGAAGTGCAGCTGCCTGTGCTGGTAGAGAGCGGCGGATTTGGCGTTCCTGGTGATGTGCCTGATAAAGGAACATGGTAAAACAACCTCTAAAAAAGAAGAAGAAACATGAAAGTAATAAGCAAATTTTTATTTGGTATGTGCTGCTTGGCAGCCATTACGGCTTGCAGCAATAGTGAGGAGCCTGTGATAAACACAGACCAGCCTCATGAGATGACTCTCAGCGTGAATACGGGTGCTGATACACGCACCGAGTTGACTGAAAATGGAACTGCCCTGAAACGTGTGTGGAAAGCAGGCGATAAGATTTCTGTGATTTTCCAGAAAGATGATAATAATTACCATGAAATCTTCACACTGAGCAGTGGTGAAGGCACTACGGCAGGCAAGTTCTACAATGCCTCCAGTATGCTGCCAACTACAGGCACTCAGAATTTCCACTTGCAGTATCCTGCAGGTACAGTAGACGGCAATTGGGTAGAATCTTCCATTGCCACACAAGGGGATGGTAGCCTTAGCTCTGTTGGTGACTATGAAGTGCTGGTAGGATGGAATAAGTCTATCACCGATGGTGTGTGGTCGTCTATCACTTTGGATCAGAGTTCTATTATTCTGCACATTTCTACAGATGTGACACTGGTAAATAATGCAACTGGTACCATGACGGTGAGTTCTTTGGTTTTAAGTGGTACACATGTGGCCAATGAATACGGTCGAAATTTCAGCGGAGTGGGCAATAGAACTGTGGGTAACATTACTTTATCAGACTTGACTCTTGTTGATGGAAAGCTGCAAAACGATGCTTATATTGTTTTTATGCAGGGTGGTGGTTATGCAGAAGATTTGAAGTTGACTCTGACTATTGACGATACAGACTATGTAGTAGAGTTGAATAATCATTCTACTCCCTCGGATTATGGTATTTACCACTTAGCAGAATCCAGCATCAAGGCTGTGCCTTCAATGTAACAGATTATTGCAGCTTCGTCTGTTATCTTAAATGAAGGGCAAGTGATAACTCCGTCTGTTCAGTTGGAATAAGTGGGGGAGAAATTGGGCTTGTGGTCACAAAGAATAATTATAGCCGGAGTTTACGACTAGGTGTGATTTATGAAATGAAGTCTACCAGTGAATGGTTGCCATTTTCTTTCAAGGAATAACGCCAGCCTTCATGGGCATATTATGAAGTTGGTAGAGTAGGTGCCGTAGGCATCATTTAGGGTAGCCAGCCATGATGAAACGCTGTTAGGTGTTTCTGAATGGCTGGTTATTTTAATGCCCCCCAAACAAGCGTGCCTTTAGGTACGCTACGTCCCGTACCTAAAGGCACGGATGTCTGCAACCATCTGACCACCAGCCATTTGTGCTGTCTACGGCAGCCCTGCATAGCTGGCTACACTATTCCATGCCTTACGGCATTTCCCTCCGCTGAAGGGCCACCTTCGATTTTTCCTTTCACCTTTCACTAAGTAGGCGTAAGTCTTTGACAATCACCCGTTTATTGTGGTGAAAGAAAAATCGTTTCCTTTCACCGCCTTTCACCGTCTTTCACCAACTGTTATTTAGACAGGTGATGTCTCAAGTGTTTGAGAAAACCTATAGGATGTATGTCGTCATTAGAATTATTATAGCGGTGTAGATTCTAAATAAAGAGGCCTTTCAGCCGTGAAGGGTGGTGAAAGGCGGTGAAAGGGCGAAGGTTTCCTTTCACCACCTTAATCCGCTGAAACACACAACCTTATATGGCATCGGTGAAAGGTGAAAGGAAAAATCGAAGCTGGGACATCAACGGGAAAGTCAGGGATAATTTTAATAAATTCGTATAATTCGCCGACAAAAACCCATCGCTATCTCAGCAAAACCCCATTGCTATCCAAACTAAACTTCAGACAGCACTGCTGTCTGTACAATCACCACTGCTGTCTGTACAATCAGCACTGCTGTCTGTACAATCACCAGTGCTGTCTGAACTTTGCATTGCCTACCAGAAGGTTTCATTTCGTTACCTCTTATCTTCTATAAGCCAAATAGTTTTATTTTTCCTCGTAAAACCTATTGTCTTTTCAAATATAATCACTAAATTTGCGCCCGATTTTATAAGCAATTATAATGTCTCACTTAATTAATTTTAAAAAACAAATTATTTAAATGGAAGAATTAAAGAATGTACAGCCTCTGGAAGACTTCAACTGGGAGGCTTATGAGAGTGGAGAAGCTCTTTCTGAAACCAGCAAAGAGCAGCAGACAAGTGCCTATGACGGCACACTGAACAAGGTCAGCGAGCGCGAGGTCGTTGACGGTACCGTTATTTCCCTCAACAAGCGTGAGGTAGTGGTAAATATCGGTTACAAGAGTGACGGTATCATCCCAATGAGTGAGTTCCGTTACAACCCAGACCTGAAGGTAGGTGACACTGTAGAGGTGTATATCGAGAATCAGGAAGACAAGAAGGGACAGCTGGTGCTGTCACACCGCAAGGCTCGTGCATCACGTGCATGGGATCGCATCAACGCCGCTTTGGACAACGAAGAGGTGATCAAGGGCTTCATCAAGTGCCGCACTAAGGGTGGTATGATTGTTGACGTATTCGGAATCGAGGCCTTCCTGCCAGGTTCACAGATCGACGTGAAGCCAATCCGCGACTACGACGTATTCGTAGGCAAGACAATGGAATTCAAGGTGGTGAAGATCAACCAGGAATACAAGAACGTAGTGGTTTCTCACAAGGCACTCATCGAGGCCGAGTTGGAAGCACAGAAGAAGGAAATTATCGGCAAGCTGGAGAAGGGCCAGGTGCTCGAGGGTACTGTGAAGAACATCACTTCTTATGGTGTATTCGTAGACCTGGGTGGCGTAGACGGTCTGATCCACATCACAGACCTGAGCTGGGGCCGCGTAAGCGATCCTCACGAGGTTGTAGAGCTTGACCAGAAGATAAATGTTGTAATCCTTGACTTCGACGATGAGAAGAAGCGCATCGCTCTGGGTCTGAAGCAGCTCACCCCACATCCATGGGATGCTCTGGATCAGAACCTCAAGGTGGGCGACCACGTGAAGGGCAAGGTAGTGGTGATGGCCGACTATGGTGCATTCGTAGAGATTGCTCCTGGTGTAGAGGGTCTGATCCATGTGTCAGAGATGTCTTGGAGCCAGCATCTGCGCAGCGCTCAGGACTTCATGAAGGTAGGCGACGAGGTAGAGGCTGTAGTGCTGACACTGGATCGCGACGAGCGTAAGATGTCTCTGGGTATCAAGCAGCTCAAGGCTGACCCATGGGAGAACATCGAGGAGAAGTATCCTGTTGGCAGCAAGCACACTGCTAAGGTGCGCAACTTCACCAACTTCGGCGTATTCGTTGAGATTGAAGAGGGCGTTGACGGCCTGATCCACATCTCTGACCTGAGCTGGACTAAGAAGGTGAAGCATCCATCTGAGTTCACTCAGATTGGCGCTGACATCGAGGTGATGGTACTGGAAATCGACAAGGAGAACCGTCGTCTGAGCCTTGGTCACAAGCAGCTCGAGGAGAATCCTTGGGATGTATTCGAGACCATCTTCTCAGTAGGTTCTGTACATGAGGGTCAGGTCATCGAGGTGCTCGACAAGGGTGATGTAGTGGCTCTGCCTTATGGTGTTGAGGGCTTTGCTACTCCTAAGCATCTGGTGAAGCAGGATGGCTCACATGCTCAGCTGAATGAGAAGCTGCCATTCAAGGTGATTGAGTTCAACAAGGACGCTAAGCGCATCATCGTTTCTCACAGCCGCACCTTCGAGGATGCTGCTCGTGAAGAGAGGGCAGAGCAGCGCAAGCAGCAGAGACGTGCCGCAGCTGGCAAGAAGGAGGAGAAGCCTGCTATTCAGAATCAGGCCGCTTCTACTACTCTGGGTGACATCGATGCACTGGCTG
This sequence comes from uncultured Prevotellaceae bacterium, assembly GCA_937891085.1. Lineage (GTDB taxonomy): Bacteria > Bacteroidota > Bacteroidia > Bacteroidales > Bacteroidaceae > Bacteroides. Next base: position 4,109 of record CALAEY010000011.1, read on the forward strand.
CATTGAAGGCTAAGATGGAAGCTGGCAAGAATGAGTAATCTGAAACTCTAAATAGCATTCCTAAGGTGGGGGGCAGCCATAACGGCTGCCTCCTTTTTTGTATAGCATGAAGTTAGGTAGGCTCGGAAATTTGCATTATATTTGCACTTCAGAATGGAAAAGTTTGAAGTCAACATATTGGGTTGTGGCTCCGCAAAGCCTACCACGCGCCATTTCCCTGCCTCGCAGGTGGTGAATGTGCGCGATAAGTTGTTTATGATAGATTGCGGTGAAGGGGCACAGATACAGTTCTGTAAGTCGCACCTTAAGTTCAATAGGCTGCAGAGCATCTTTATCTCGCACCTGCATGCCGATCACTGCTTAGGCCTCATAGGGCTGGTTTCTACGCTCAACCTGCTGGGACGCACGGCACAGCTGCACGTCTATCTGCCCAAGGGTGGTGAGGAAGTCTTTGCGTCCGTGATACATTTCTTCAACTGGGAGATGACCTTCGAGGTGGTGTTTCATGAGTACGACGACAAGGTGAGCGAGGTGATCTACGAAGATCGCTCCCTCACGGTGACCACCCTGCCGCTGGATCACAAGATGCCCTGCTGTGGATTCCTCTTTGCAGAAAAGCCATCGCCACGCCACATCCTGCGTGAGATGATAGATGCCTACGAGATTCCGCTGTCTATGATCAACTGCATCAAGAACGGAGAAGACTTCGTGCTGGCCGATGGGCGTGTGATACCCAATGAGCGTCTGACCACCCCTTCTGATCCTCCGCGTAGCTATGCCTACTGCTCAGACACACGCTATATGCCAGCATTGGCAGAAAAGTTGAAGGGCGTGAACCTCCTCTTCCATGAGGCCACCTTCTGCGAGGAAGATGCCCAGAAAGCCACGTCACGCTACCATTCCACAGCTTCACAAGCCGCCCAGGTGGCACGTGATGCTGGGGTGGGGAAGCTCATCATAGGGCATTACTCCTCCCGCTATGATGATGAGAGCGTGCTGCTGCGAGAAGCCCTTGCCGTGTTTGAGCACACTGTGCTGGCCCGTGAGAATATGTGCGTAAAAATCATGTGAAGCATTAAACCTTTTGCATATTTATAAGTCTAATATACATATAGTAAAGACTGAAGATGAGCGCAAGCTACGATGAATATGAAGTAATGGACTTGTTGCAAGACAAGCAGACGGTGAAGCAAGGATTTGCCAAGATGGTGACCCAATATACGCAGCCGCTCTATTGGCAGATACGCCGACTGGTCTTGACGCATGAAGATGCCAATGACATCCTTCAGAACACCTTTCTGAAAGCATGGCAGAACATCGGTCTCTTTCGCGGAGAGGCAAAGCTGTCTACCTGGCTCTATCGCATCGCCTTGAATGAGTGCCTTACGTTCCTAAACAAAGAGAAAGCCCGTGCGTCAGTGTCGCTCGACGATCCAGAAGCCAGTGTGGTGAGTACGCTGGAGAGCGATGCCTACTTTACGGGTGATGATATTCAACGGAAATTTCAAGCCGCACTCGCCACCCTGCCAGCCAAGCAGCGCATGGTATTCAACCTCAGGTATTACGATGAACTCACCTATACGGAGATTTCAGAGATCATGGGTACCTCTGTAGGAGCCCTGAAGGCCGACTACCACCACGCGGCCAAAAAAATAAAATCATTTTTAGAGAATGAAGATTAAACTTTTCGCAGAATACTGAGTCTAATAACATAGAAACGGAGAAGAGATTATGAAAGAAGAAGACTACATCTTAAAAAAGATTGGAAAGGATAATCCCTTTCAAACTCCCGAAGGCTATTTTGAGAATTTCACTTCGGAGATGATGAGTCGCTTGCCCGAGGTAGATTACACTCAGGGAGAGACGCAGGTCTCTACGTGGGAGAAAATCAAGCCTTGGGTCTATATGGCTGCCGTTTTCGTAGGAGCTGCTTTCATTCTGAGATTAGGCGGAATGATGACGAAGCAGGATTCCGACTATGTGGCTGCCGAAGAAGAGCAGATGGAACGCGAATACATCGATCAGTTGGTCAATGATGGCATGATGGATGACTATACGTTCTATCAGTTGCTGTCGGATGTAGAATAATAAAAAGAAAGGTAGAAAGACATGAAGAAATTATTGCTTTGCATCATGATGATAGGCTTGATGCCTCTCTCTCTGTCGGCACAGAACAACAACAGTGGGGACAATATACGCCTGAGCCGTGAGGAGTTCCAGAAACGTCATGAGGCATATCTCACCAAGTTTGCCGAGCTCACTGCCGATGAGGCCGCCAAGTTCTTCCCCATCTACAATGAACTGGAGAAGCGCAAACAGGAGCTGAACGACCAGATTTTCGGTGCCATGCGTGAGTCACGTGAGAAAGACCTTGATGAGGCGAAGTACAAAGAGCTGCTCGAGGGTATGAGTGCCAATGCCATTGCCATAGAAAGCTTGGAACGTACTTATCTGGACAGATTCAAGGAAGTGATAAGTTATAAGAAGATTTTCAAAATCAAAGAAGCAGAGTCACGCTTCCGCCAAGAGCTGGTCAGAGGAATGCGTAGACCTGGAGGAGAGGGCAGGGCCGGGGGTCCCCCTGTACCCGATGCGCCAAGTAACGACAGAAGGCGATGATCTAAAGGCAGTCTCTTGGGAGGCTGCCTTTATTGTTTCCTCTTGTTTTTGAAGTTTTTTGCATTTTTTAGGGGCCGAATTTACATTTGTTTACAATTGTTGTTCGTTTCTTCAGAAAGAATGGCTAATTTTGCAAACAAATTAATGTAGAACAAGTAATCTTCAAGAATGATGGATTTTAAAACTATCTTTGAGAGTCGCTATACATGGATCGAGGGATTCATGCGCAATGTGCGTCGTTATGGCGGTAAATTGGCCATGATAAATCCTGATGATGGCAGACAGTGGACCTACGCAGAACTGAACAAGGAAGTCAATCATCTGGGCAATGCCCTGCTGGCTGATGGCATGCAAAAGGGTGACGTGCTGATGCTGCTGCTGTCCAACTGTCCGGAGTTTGCTTTCGCTTATGTAGCCGCTCATAAGATGCATGGCGTATGCTGCCCCGTCAGTTTCAGACTTAGTGCAGGTGAACTGGCTTTCAATATCGATGACTCCAAGCCAATGACGCTGATCTTCAACGATACATTCCAAGACACCGTGCTGGAGGCATTGTCACTGAGTTGCTACCAACCTAAGCGCCTCGTCGTGGTAGGCGGAAAGACCAATGGGAAGATTATCTCCTATGAAGACTATCTGAAGGAGAGCTCTGAGGCAGAACCTCACTTCGACTACGATTACAACATTTATGACGAGACCACCCGCCTCTATACTTCTGGTACCACGGGTCGCCCTAAGGGTGTGCCTCTCACCAGCATCAACGAGGTGCTTTCTGCCCATGATGTGATGATTCACTTCCCTATGAGCTATAAGGATGTGACCATGAACACTACGCCTTGGTTCCATCGTGGTGGCTTGCATTGCGCTGGTCCTGGTCCTGCCTTCTACGCTGGTGCCACCATCGTGGTGATGAGCAAGTTCGATTCTGAAGCTGCCCTGCGCTATGTAGATAAGTATAAGATTACCTTCCTCATCGGAGTGCCTACCGTGCTTGAAGAATTGGCAGACAATCAGGAGCGTAAGGGATACGACATCAGCACCCTGCGGGGCATCGTGACTATGGGTAGCCCTCTAGAACGCTCTGCTTGCATCCGCTATCAGAAGGTGCTTACACCTAATATATTCAATGGCTATGGCACTACGGAGACCTTCTGGAACACCTTCCTCCGTCCATTCGATCTACCAGAGAATGCAGGAACTGCTGGTGCCTCTTGTGTAGACGATGATGTGCGTGTGGTGAAGATCTATGAAGACCGTCGTGCAGAACCCGATGACCTCGCTGCATGCGATGGTCAGGAAGTGGGTGAGGTTATCATCAGCTCTCCAGCAAAGTCGCCTTACCTCTATGCCAACAATGAGGTGGAGACGGAGAAGAAATACTATCAGGGATACATCTATACCAACGACCTTGCCACTTGGGACGAGAACCAGTTCATCACCATCGTGGGGCGTAAGGACGATATGATCATCTCTTCTGGTGAGAACATCTATCCTACAGAGGTGGAGGCCGTGCTGAATAACCATCCGAAGGTGAGAGACTGCATCGTGACCTCTGTGCCTGATAAGGTGCGCGGACAGGTTGTGACGGCCTACGTGGTGCGTGCAGACGATTCACTTATCCCAGAAGAACTGGATGAGTATTGCAAGGAGAGTCCTTACATCGCCAACTTCAAGCGCCCTCGTTTCTACCGTTTCGTGGCGCAGCTGCCTTTCAATGCTACTGGCAAGAAGCTGCACGTCAAGATCAAGGAAGACGCATTGATAGATCTCAAGAACGGACTTTTGTACCGCGTTTGAAAAGATTGAGCGTTAAACGTGAAACGTTTAACGCTCAATCTTTTTCGCTTCTTCCCACAACTTATCCATCTCCTCCAGCGACATATCCTTCAGATTACGTCCCTGCTTGATGCTGTGAGCCTCTACATAGTTGAAGCGATTGATGAACTTCTGGTTGGTATGCTCCAGCGCGTTGTCTGGATTGATGTGATAGAGGCGGGCAGCATTCACTAAGCTGAAGAGCACATCGCCAAACTCGGCTTCTGCCTCCGCCTTGTCCATGTGGTCGAGTGCAGCCTCAAACTCACTGATTTCCTCCTTCACCTTGTCCCATACCTGCTCACGCTCCTGCCAGTCGAAACCCACGGCACGGGCCTTGTCCTGTATGCGGTAGGCTTTGATGAGCGTAGGGAGCGACTTAGGCACGCCGCTCAGCACAGTCTTGTTGCCACCCTTCTCCTTCATCTTCAGTTGCTCCCAGTTCTCCACCACCTGTCCTGCTGTTTCTGCCACAGCATCACCAAACACATGCGGATGGCGATAGATCAACTTCTCACTCAGGCGGTCGCACACATCCTTCATGTCAAATTGCCCCTTTTCATCGGCTATTTTGGCATAGAAGGCCACATGCAGCAGCACATCGCCCAGTTCCTTGCAGATGTCCTTCACATCATCGCGCATCAGAGCCTCACACAGTTCGTAAGTCTCCTCTATGGTGTTGGGGCGCAGGCTCTCATTGGTCTGCTTACGGTCCCAAGGGCACTTCACGCGCAGCTCATCCAGTATGTCCAGGAAGCGTCCGAAGGCTTCCATCTTTTCTTCTCTTGTATGCATAGTTTCTTGATTTTGGATGCGAAGATACAGATTTGTCAACTTTTTGTCAACTTCTGCCCTCAGTTTTTTGTCAGAATAGCTTTATATTTGTATCTGATATGAGAACAACACATTTACATCTATCTATATTGCTTTCGATAGGGCTTTGTTTCTGCTATGCCTGTGAGCAAAGGCAGACAGACCTCATGCGTGCCCATGCGCTCTATGAGCAGGCAGAAGCCGATGGGGCCCAGCATGCCTACGATTCAGCCATCCGTCATCTGCATGAGTGCAGCGTGCTCTTAGAGTCTTATCCCGAAGAGCGTGATTTCAGGCGCACTGTGCTCAGCTTGCTGGGCGATGCCTATTTCGAGCAGAAGAACTATGCCGAGAGCCTGCCCGTCTATCGGGAGTTCCTTTCACTGTGTGAGACGGATAGGGAGAAATCCATCGCCTGTCATGATCTCTCTTCCTACTATGTCATGACGGAGCAGCCCGACTCTGCGCTCTACTATGCCCATCGCTCGTTGCATCATGCCTTGATAGATGCCGATTCACTGAAGACGGCCTATCGTCTGCACTCCTTGGCTTTGGCATACAATGTGTTTCAGCAGCCCGATAGTGCGCTGCTCTATGCCCGTCGTGCGTTAGACTACGTACCTCAGGGGCATCCGCGTGGCACCTACTACTATGCCGTTGGCTCCCTGCTCTATGAGGCCGACGCCCCAGCCGACAGTGTGAGCCACTACATGGCCTTGGCAGCAGCCGATACCACCTACGAGGGGCGCTTCAACACCTATTATATATTGAGTGAGTTGGCAGAAGAGCAGGGCGACTATCCTGCTGCCCTCGACCATCTCTATACCTATACCGACCATCTGGATTCGATCTACACGGCAGAGCGAGGGGTAGATGTGCAGCAACTGATTTATGAATATCAGACACAGTTGCAAGTGGCTCGTGAGCGTGAGCGCAGTCAGCGCCAACTTTGGTTCACAGCCCTCTGCGCCTTGTCAGTAGTCGCTGTGTTGGTCATCCTGTGGCTAAACACCCGTCGTCGTAAGGCAGAGCTGACCTTGGAAGTGGAGAACTTGCAGCGTCAGCGTGACGAGCAATATCGCCAGAGTGCTGACTACATAGCTGACAATGAGCGCCAGATAGCGCAGCTTAACGAGCAACTCAGCGACCTTGGCAGTGAGAACACCGAACTTCGCCATCAGTTGCAGCGGCGTGTGGAGAAGATAGAGGCCGAAAATCGCTTGGCACAGCTCATCATCACCGATCGTGAAGAGCTGCAAGCGCAAGTCAAGAGCTCTGCCATCTATGACGAACTGATAGAGATGGCAGCTGCCGATAAGAGCTTGCGCACGGAGCAGATGCAGCAGGTTGAGCAGTTGCTCGATGCCGTCTATCCCGACTTCCGTCGCAGTCTATCAGTGAACCAGTCGGAAAGCCCCTTCGAATACCAGCTCTGCCTCCTTGCCAAGCTGGGCCTCCGCGCTGCAGACATCGCTGTGCTCACCAGCCACACCCCATCAGGCATCAGTCGTGCCAAGGAGCGTCTCTTCGCCAAGCTCACGGCCCATCCAGGCAAAGCTGCCGATTTAGATCGCTACATCAATAGTCTGGGATAATTTGTAAGAATGAATGATTTTTTTGCTATATTTGCAAAAACTAATACCAGAAAAGATGAAACAGATACTCTGCATATTCGGCCTCTGCACCCTGCTGACTTTAGGCTTCACCGCCTGCCAGACAGAAGATCCTCTGACTTTGGAGCTGCAACAGCAGGAAATGAAGAAACGTGACTCCAAGAAGCATCCGAAGTTGGAGTATGTCACGAACGTGGAAAATAATAATTTATCTTCTCCTCCTAAAATGCATTATTATTTGGAAGATAATAATAGCAAATTGGAAATACGTTTCTTATTAGACTCTAAAGAAAAAGTTAATGTCTCTTTTAGTGATCGATTAGGAATTGTTGTTTATGAAGAAGTCGATATGGTTATATCTCAATGGAAGATGTTCAATATTAACCCTGCCGAGAAATATCCTTATTATTTTATATTATATTCAAAAAACTTTGAGATTAAAGGAAAAGTTTATATAGAATAATATCTTAAATGTAAATGGATAGATATTAAAAAGGGAAAGAGTAGATTCTTTCCCTTTTTATTTTTATTATTTGTCAATTTTTTGTCAACATTTATATTGCGTGAATTTGATTTTATAGGGTTATATTTGCATCAAAAGAAAATCACTTTGATAATAGAGAATTTAAAACTTATGTATAATTTTATTCTTATGCCTATGAAAAATAAAAGATTAATTTGTATTGGTATTCTAAGCTCATTAGCAGTCGTTTTTATTCTATATGCTTGTACAGACAAGATAATAGAAACAGAATCTGCAGATGTCGCAACCACCAGAGCGTTGAATGAAGTAGCCTTTAATAAATATTATAAGGTGCTTCCGGGAACTCCAGAATGGGAAAAACTTGAATCTGGAGAAGAAATGTGGGAAGTCTGTCAGTTGCCAGAAAATATGTTGAGAGAACTTTCTACTGAAGAATTGATAGAGGCATGTCTTCAATTCCCTTTGGCATATGATTTCACGGCTTTTGACGATGAAAGAAGCGCAATAGATAGGATGATAAAAGAATTTAATGGCCTGTCTGAACTAAAAGTAAGAAATGATGCAACAATCAAAATGATTGAAGCTTATCAGAACATGGAATACTCAGACAAGTTAATAAAAGAGGAGGAAGTATCCTCTGATGCCAAATGTTTAGGACTAACGATTGCCTATTGGGAACTTGTAATGGCAGACAATGATTTCTTAAGGAAAATGAATGCAGAAGAAAAAGATTTCTTGAAAAGTGTTGCATTGGGCAAGTACCAAATGAAATTAGAACATTCTGATTATTTCGGATTAAGAAACATTGAACATTCTTTGTTAATATGCGCAGAATTAGCGTTAGCCGGTGATAAAAGTTTTAGTGAGGAAGAAAGACAGCTATTAGTAGGCTATACCCATGTCTATACGCTTTATGCTCCAGAGGGACTTGAATATATATCAAGATTGGTATTCTAACAATTAATTAATACAGATTATGAAAAAGTATATATACATATTGTTTTTTAGTGCAGCTTTTATTTCATGTAGCACTGACGATGATGAACAATTGATAACTAGGGCAGACGGTGAAAAGTTTGTCTATGATGAATGCATTAATATTCCACACCCAGAAGATACTTGGGTGCAACCTGCTTTTCCAGGAACAAAGGAATGGGAGGAACTACATGCCAGACATGCTGATGATATTGCTGGTGTTTATGAAGAATTGCTACCTCCAGCAGATGTCATTGCAAAGATGTCCACAGAGGGGATCGTTCATTCTTATATTGATTATACTTATGCAAATGAGGCTTTGGCGACTGCATTTAATAGCTATTATCCAATGGTTGTTAATTTCTTGAACTCTTCTTTTGGTCAGGAAATGGTTAAACGTAGCGACTCTGCCTTTAGACTGACTAACATTTACAGAGATTTTAATCCATTATGTGATGATGAAAAAGCTCAAGTTGGGAATGTTCATGGTATTTTGCTTCGAATGATGTCAGCTGAAGAGATTCATAACCAACTATCTTTGAAGGAGAAAAAAGAATTTATTAAGATAGCCTTAGATAAGTTGAATCTATGCAATTCTGTTAATAAGGGTTGGGAAACTTTTTATGCCTTTACCTGTGGGAGAATAATGAAGAGTGCTGGTTATGCCCCTATAATTGAGGCAATGAATTCTAATGAAGTGATGCAGAGGTTCCTTGAATATTGGCCATATAGCGACGCAGCATCGAGAGGAGTGGAAGTTATTTTACAATTGGCTAACGAATTTATAAAAGAGTAGAAATATGAAAAGGTCACATAGAACCCGTTTTTTTATACTGATTATGATAAGTCTATTTATCGTAATCTCAAAAGGTACTGCCCAAATCGTTGTTGATACACTTTATTGGAATGGAACTGCTTATTACGCATATGGATATGTTACAAGTATTCAAACTCCAAATTTGACAAATGTAAATGTTATTAAGTTTGAAACGGATGCTTGGACAAGTAGTGTTAAAAAGAAAATAAAAACGTATTATCAGAATAATTTCCCACAAGCGACATTTCTTTCAGAGGCAACATCTACATATAATTGTCATAATTATGCTTGGAATATGACTGAAGGAGGTGATGATTATTGGATGAATGATCCAAGCGCCTATATGACAGATTGGAGCTACGTTGAAACAAGTTCTGCCTATGCTGAAAAAATATTCTACTATATGGTTCCCTATGGGTATCACTCTGCTGTTCCTTCATCGGTTTCTGGTATGTATGATTCAAAGTGGGGATCTGCTCCACTAATGAGGCATGCACCAACTTATGGGCCATATAGTAATATGAACTATCGAAAGTATTATGCCAAACCACCTAAGATAAGTGGTCATAATATAGTTACTAATACTGTATCCAGTACATTTTCATTAGCGTTTGCACCATTGAATCTTACTATCAATTGGATATTCAATACCAGTTTGTTTACCGCAGTAGGTTCAACGACAGGTTCTAGTGTAACGATAAAGGCTAAATCATCAACTACCGTAGGAACAGGTACACTAACTGCTCAGTTCAAAGATTCTGGTGGTAACGTAGTAGCAACAAGCACTTATGCCATTTATGCTAACCGCCTGCCTACGCAAAGCACTCCTTCACTTCGAGTGGTACGCTCTTCTGATGGAGTAGAAGTATACCCTTCTTCTACAGGCTTATGCCCTAACACTTTTTATTATGCATACCTGTCAGGGACAAGTAGTAGCTATAGTTATAATTGGGACATGAACCACGCTACAGTGTATAGTTCAAGCAGTAGCCAAGCTTATTTCAAGACAGACGACCAAGGCTGGACATTCCTTGACATATATGCAGTGGATACTCCAACAGGTGTAAGTCAGAATATATATGGTGTTACTCTTTATGGTGGATCCAGCTGTGATTAAGTTATTTCTGCAGTTCCTAAAACTAAGGTGAAGGTAAAGCCCAGACATCAGCCAATGTCTGGGCTTTTCATCTATATACTCAAAGGCTATAAGAACATGGTGAGGAATACAGGAACCAATTGAATGTCGTTTTCTTTTCTTTGCCAAAAGTCAGGGCGAATTGCAGAAACGCAAGGAGTTGTTACGGAAATACTAAGCATTAGCATAGGTTTTATTGAAGTATTTCTTTCGTAACACTGGGCATTTGTGCGGAAATAGCCTGTGTTTCTTCTTTGTCAGCTGATAGTTGGGTGAATTTGGGTTGTTTTTCAAGTACAACATTATTATTTTTCGTTATATTTGCAAAAACTAATACCAGAAAAGATGAAACAGATACTCTGCATATTCGGCCTCTGCACCCTGCTGACTTTAGGCTTCACCGCCTGCCAGACAGAAGATCCTCTGACTTTGGAGCTGCAACAGCAGGAAATGAAGAAACGTGACTCCAAGAAGCACCCGAAGTTGGAGTATGTTACAACAGGAAAGAATAACCATGATCAATTATCAAAATGTTCTGTAACAGAGAATAATGGTAAGCTCCATGTGGTTTTCCAATTATCTACTACCGATCAAGTTTCGCTCAAATTTTGTGATAGTTCTGGGAAGATTATTTTTAAGGAATCAAGGATTAAGCTAAACAACACTAAAGAAATTGATATATCTCCTGCAGAGAAATATCCATATACTTTTAAGATAGAGGCTAAAGAGTTTATTATTCTCGGGAATATTTCTTTAGAGTAGTTTTTATAAGTTTGAAGAGGGGGGTTAACAAACATCCCTCTTTTGTTTTATTAAGTGTCAACTTTTTGTCAACAGAAATGTGTGAATATCTTTATAAAAGTATTTTATATTTGCGTCAGAAATTTTTTGTTTCGAAAAGTGATAGTTAAAGGATTACTAATTTAAATTTTTGATGCTATGAAAAAGAGAAAAATTGTAATGTTTGTATCTCTATGTTTGATGGCAGTAGGAGTGTTCCTGTATGCTTGTACTGATAAAACAATAGAGATTGATGAAACGGGACAAGCTTCAACAAGGGCTATAGAAGATGTTAATGAGTATTATCGTGTTTTGCCAGGAACTTCCGAGTGGAAATCTTTGGAATCTGGAGATGAAATGTTTCAAGTCTCTCAATTGCCAGAAAGTATGTTAAGGGAACTCTCAACAGAAGAATTGGTAGATGCTTGTATGCAGTTCCCTTTGGCATACGATTTCTTGTTAGCAAATGATGAAAGATATACTACCTCATTTGCAATACATAACTTTAATGGGTTGGCTGAATTAAGTAAAAGGAAGGATGGTATAATAGAACTGTTGGAGATTTATAGAAGTATGCCCTATAGTGAGGAGGCAACGAGAGATTCTGGTATATACCGTGTCTTTGCCTTTAGTTTGGGATATATAGAGCTTATCCTTGCAGACCCTTCATTCATTGATAAGATGTCAGATGAAGAATTACATTCTTTAAGGGTAATTGCCCTTGACAGATATCAGGAAAAAATTGACCATCTTGGGTATATGAATCTATCCGATATAAAACGTTCTTTATTGGTTTTGGCAGAAATAGAATTAAAGACATCTTCACTAAGTGGCAATGATTTAGAGATTATAAAGAAATTTCAGAAGAATTATATGTTTAGTGATGATGAATTATTGGAAGAGGTTTCCAGAGTATTAATTAAATAAAAAATAGCAGCTATGAAAACGAAGTTATTATTTGTAGTAATTTTAGGAATGTCTCTGAGTATTACTTCATGCAGTAATGATGAAGACAATTTGGCTTTAACTCGCTCTTATGACCCAGAAGTTTTGACAAGTAGAGCATGTTTTAATATGGAACGGCCTAAAGATGCTTATTTGTATCCTGTCGTTCCTGGTACAAGTGAGTGGAGCGCATTGCATGAGCAAGGACTTGAAGCTGTGTATAAAGCATTACGTGTTCCGCATTCAACTTTGAGAAAAATGTCAACAATGGGACTGATACAAACTTATTTGGATTATCCTTATCGCCCTAATACTTCCCTTTCTAACTCATTGAAGTTTTTTCCATTCTTTCTTGAACATTTAGAGATAGACGAAACATGTAAAAGTATTTATAATGAGTTGAAAAGGAGAAGTGATGTTGGTGTTTCTTTAATGACCTTTTATAAATCCTTCGTATATAATCCTGCAAGTTATTATGCAGATATGGCTTTCCAGAATTTAAACTTGATGGCTTCTATAGATGTTTTCTATAAACAGCTTGAAACAGTGGAGAAAAGGGAGCTTATAAAAATAGCATTAGAGAAAGAAAAAATGTTTGATGAAGATGATAAATACTGGGGGACTCCATATGCTTGCTTCCTAATAGCTCGTTTGATGAGTTCCGAAAATTACACTCCATTTATTGAGACAATTAATAAGATGGAATTTGGTAATAGTTTTTTAAACGACATGGATATGTGCTTCTGGGGAGAAGATAATGGTGAGTTGATTTTGTCTTTTGGTAGAGAATTTATAGAATAAGAAGTTATGAAAAAGTTTAAGTTTATAGTTGTAATAGCATGTTTATTCTCAATGTCAAGCATTGCTTATGCTATTAATTTGAAAACGCCGAAAGGTAATAATGTAAGTGTATCTTCTAATACAGAGTATTATATTACACAAGAAAGGATTGATGAAGCGGTTCAATATATATTGGAGAATTACGATTCTCGCGTAACAATCATAGGCCTCCCATCAACTACTTACAATTGTCATAACTATGCATGGAGTATGACAGAAGGTAATACTACACACTATTGGATGCCTGATCCTTCAGAATATATGGATGATGGTAGTTATGTTCAGACTTTCCAGATTTTGGCAGAAAAAGTTTATTATTATGCAGGGAGCCATTCTGCTGTTCCTTCCCCTACAGTTTCTGGTATGTATGAGTCAAAATGGGGTTCGCTTTGTTTAGTAAGGCATCCCTTGGGCTATGGCCCTGCGAGTTATCAGATGAGCAATCGTAGGTTTTACAGAAAAGATTTAATCCATGTGGTGATAAGTTCCTAAAGGCTTAATAGCGTTCCTTAAATGGTG
>CALAEY010000012.1 GCA_937891085.1 uncultured Prevotellaceae bacterium
ATGTCTATACGGGTACACCATTGGCCTTGAAGAAGAAGGTGAATGAGCAGAATTTCGGCTCTGGCCTTGCCACTCGCCTTACCTGCATCCCTCTGCCATCAACCAATTTCGAGATGATGAGTCGTGAAAGAACGGTAGACTATGACAGCGATGCTCGCTTGAAGGAATGGGCATTCAAGCTGGATCGCATGAAGGGTGAGCTGAGCGTTCAGAAGATCGTGGATGAGCTCTATGAGTGGACTGCCCGCCGTATGGCTGATGCCAAGGACAATGAGTCTCGTGCTGACGAGATGCTGCTGAAGCGCTGTGCTTATCATGGACTCAACTTTGCTGCGCCTTTCATCGTGATGCGTCACTGGGATGCCATGCAGCAGGAAGGCGACTACTGGTGTGGCACGTTTGAGACAGACGATATCGACTGGCAGCTCGCAGAGCTAATCGTCAATATGCAGTTCGCCTGTCAGAAGCACTACTTCGGAGCGATGGCAGAAGCTTATTTCGACAACAAGCTGCGTGATGCCTCAGTCAATGTGCAGCGCAGACAGAAGACATTCGATGGGTTCGCAATGTTACCAGAGAAATTTACCACAGAGGATGTGATGCGCTGCTTCGGTCTGAACAGCGAGGCTACTGCCAGAACTCGCACGGCCCGACTGATGGAGGATCACCTTATAGAAAAGTGTGGCACGGCGAAGCGGAAGGGCATCTATCGGAAAACGGGAAGGGCAATGATGTGAACGTTAAACATTAAACGTTAAACATTAAACATTAAACATTAAACGTTAAACATTACGGCTTCGCCCAAGTGCGACATGCAACATGCGACATTCAAAAATTAAAAGATTGGAAATGGAAAAATTATCGGAACATTTTACATTGGAGGAACTTTGTAAGACAATGGTGCGGACGGCGGAGGGGAATACTCCCCTGCCCCTGCACAGGGAGAATCTGAGACTATTGTGCTTGGAGTGGCTAGAGCCATTGCGAGAGGCATATAATAAGCGGTATGTGCTGGAGAAGGGAGAGGACTATACCACCTCACGTGATGTGGAGCCTATCATCATCAGTAGTGGGTACCGCTCGGTGGCGGTGAACAAGGCTGTGGGCGGGGCTGCCAACAGTAATCACCTCGCGGGTTGTGCCGTGGACATCCGAGCTGTGGGCTTGGAGCAGGCACTGCGCTATGCAGTACTGCTACTGGATATTAGTGATGAGCGCAAGGCGGACTTCGACGAGCTGTTGCTGGAACACAATGCGCGTGGCAGCTATTGGATTCACTTGGCGGTGAGGCCATGTGGGAATAGGAGGAGGGTGAGAACATTAAACATTAAACATTAAACATTAAACATTAAACGTTAAACATTGAGGCGATTCGTCGATAAAAAAGGGCTGTTTGTCGATTCTGTTTTTACAGGAAGGCAGACAGCCCTATCTTTGTGCTCAGAAAAAATAACGCCAAACAGATAACAATTAAAAAGGATTAGAATATGAAGGCAAAAAGAATGACATGGATGATGGCTTGCCTGCTGTGCGGAAGCACACTGATGGCTCAGGAAGTGAGCACGGAGCAAGCCGCGAGCGAAGGCACGACACAGACCGTGCGGCCTCAGCAATGGACCCTGCAGAGCTGCATAGACTATGCACTGGAGCAGAATATCACCATCCGCCGCAACCGCCTGACCGCTGCCAGCAGCGATATCGACGTGTTGACCGCCAAGGCCGACTTCCTGCCCAGCATCACTGGTAGTCTGAGCGGAAGCTTGCGCAACAGCCCTTGGGCACAGAGCTCCATGAGCTTCACGGGTGAGGGTATCTCTGCTACCTCTAACAAGACATCTTACAGCAGCAATGCCAGCGTGAACCTGAACTGGACACTGTTCAACGGCAAACGTATGAACACGCTGAGACAGAACGAAGTGAACGCAGAGATCAGCGACCTGAACGTGGAGGAGAGCGAGAACACCATTATTCAGAACATCACGCAGATGTATATCCAGATTCTCTACTCTGCAGAGGCTGTGAAGGTGAACGAGGCCAACTTGGAACTGAGCAAGGCCAATCTGGAACGCGGTCGGCAGATGTTCGAGGCTGGTAGCATCTCTAAGGTGGATCTGGCACAGCTGCAGACGCAGGTGAGCCAGGATGAGTACTCGCTGGTGAACGTAGAGGCACAGCTGATAGACTACAAACTGCAGCTGAAGCAGCTCTTGGAGATCGAGGGCGACGAGGAGATGGACATCTACATGCCTGAGCTGAGCGATGAGAATGTGCTCTCGCTGCTCCCTGATAAGAATGATGTGTATATGACTGCCCTGGTGAACCGTCCTGAAATCCTGTCGGCTCAGAAGAACATCGATGCAGCCGACCTGAACATCAAGATTCAGAAAGCAGGCTACCTGCCATCACTGAGCATGAGCGCCAATGCCGGTACCAACGCCATGAGCGGTATCAACACCGGACTGGGCCAGCAGGTGAAGAAGAATGAGAGCAACAACATCAGCCTGAACCTGAGCATCCCAATCTTCGACAAGCGCCAGACAAAGAGCAACATCCAGAAGGCGAAGATCCAGAAGAACCAGCAGGAGCTGGCGCTGCAGGATGCACAGAAGACGCTGTACAGAAACATTGAGAACTTGTGGCAGAACGCCAACACGGCTCAGAAGCAGTATGTGGCTGCCAGTGCCAACTTGGAGAGCTCGCAGACCAGCTATGACATGACGCAGGAACAGTTCAACCTGGGTATGAAGAATACCATCGAGCTGCTGCAGGAACGCAACAACCTGCTCTCAGCACAGCAGCAGAGACTGCAGGCTAAGTACACTGCCATCATGAACGAGCAGCTGCTGAAGTTCTATGCAGGCGAGAACATCACGTTGGAATGATGCAGACATCATTCCAAGATTAAAAGATTAAAAAATTAAAAGATTAAAATATACAGTTATGAAGAAGAAGATTATTTGGGCAGTAGTGGCCGTAGTGGCTGTGCTGGCAATAGGTTTCTGGCTCTTCGGAGGTTCGTCAGACGCTCAGCGAGTGAACATCGTGACGGCTCCTGTGACCAGAGGAAACGTTTCTGAGTCTATCACCGCCACGGGTGCCATAGAGCCTGTGACAGAGGTGGAAGTGGGTGCACAGGTGACAGGTATCATCGACCGCATCTATGTGGACTATAACTCGGAAGTGAAGAAGGGTGAGCTGATAGCTGAGATCGACAAGGTGACCCTGATGAGTGACCTGAACAGCTCTCAGGCCAATTACAACGGTTCGAAAGCCAGCTATGAATATCAAGAGAAGCTCTATAACCGTAACAAGACGCTGCACGACAAGCAGCTCATCAGCGACCAAGAGTACGACCAGAGCCTCTACAACTATCAGAATGCCAAGGCTCAGTTTGAGCAAAGCAGTGCCAACCTGGCCAAGGCACAACGCAACCTCTCCTATGCCACCATCTACTCACCCATTGACGGTGTGGTGATAAACAAGGCCGTGGAAGAGGGACAGACCGTGACCTCAGGCTTCAACACCCCTACCTTATTTAATATAGCTGCTGACCTAACTCAGATGCGTGTGATTGCCGATGTTGACGAGGCTGACATAGGCGGTATAGAGGAAGGCCAACGCGCCACCTTCACCGTGGATGCCTATCCAGACGAGACATTCGAGGGCACCGTGGTACAGGTTCGCTTAGGCGAGAGCAGCTCATCCACCACCTCCAGCAGCGTAGTGACCTATGAAGTGGTGATTAATGCCCCAAATCCAGACCTGCGCCTGAAGCCAAGGTTGACTGCCAACGTGACCATCTACAAGCAGGAGAAGCAGAACGTGATCGTGGTGCCAAGCCGTGCCCTGCGTTTCACCCCGACTCCTGAGATTGGTGCCACCCAGATCAACGACGTGAACGCTCCCCAGAAGGTTTGGACCAAGGAAGGCACCGTATATACCGCTCATGCAGTGACTGCCGGTCTGTCGGGCAACGGTGTTACAGAAGTCACAGGTGTAAGTGAAGGACTGGAAGTGGTGACCGAAGCTACCTCGATGGTACGCCAGAACTCCATGATGATGGGCGGAGGCGGAGGCCCAGGCGGAGGTCCAGGTGGAGGTCCAGGTGGTCCAATGTAATTTCATTGAACATTGACCATTGAACATTATAAATAATACGAACATTGAAATTGGCTGAGAACACATTCCGCATGGAATAATGTTCAATGGTCAATGTTCAATGTTCAATAAAAAGAGAAGAAATGAGTAAACCAGTTATAGAACTACAGAACGTAAAGCGCAAATTCATCGTGGGGGAAGAAGTGGTAAGAGCCCTTCGGGGCGTGAGCTTCACCATCAACGAGGGTGAGTTTGTGACCATCATGGGAACGTCAGGTTCGGGTAAGAGTACCTTGCTGAATACACTGGGTTGCCTCGACACCCCTACCAGCGGTGAGTACATCCTCGACGGAACCCCCGTGCGCACCATGAGCCGCAACCAGCGTGCCATCTTGCGCAACCGCAAGATTGGGTTTGTGTTCCAAAACTACAACCTGCTGGCTAAGACCACGGCTGTGGAGAACGTGGAACTGCCGCTGATGTACAACAGCGAGGTGTCGGCCTCTGAGCGCCGTCGCCGTGCCATCGAAGCCCTGAAGGCCGTGGGTCTGGGCGACCGCCTGGAACATAAGAGCAACCAGATGAGTGGTGGACAGATGCAACGCGTGGCCATTGCCCGTGCCTTGGTGAACAACCCTGCCGTGATCCTGGCCGATGAAGCCACAGGTAACCTGGATACCCGTACCTCATTCGAGATCTTGGTACTGTTCCAGAAGCTGCATGCCGAAGGACGCACGATCATCTTCGTGACGCACAATCCTGAGATTGCCCAATACAGCAGCCGCACCATCACCCTGCGTGACGGGAAGATTAAGGATGACATCGTGAACAACAATATCCTCAACGCTGCCAAGACACTGGCTGAGCTGCCGATACCAGACGAGAACAATTAATAATTGACAATTGAAAATTGACAATTGAGAAGTTATGAATATTACGAATCTTTTTAAAATAGCACTAAAGGCCATAGCCAACAACAAGACCCGCTCATTGCTCACTATGCTGGGCATCATCATCGGCATTGCCTCCGTGATAGCCATGTTGGGATTCGGCCAAGGAACGCAAAACTCCATCAAGGAGCAGATTTCGTCGATGGGTTCGAATATGATCATGATCAACCCAGGCGGTGAGCGCCGTGCCGGACAGCGTATGGATGCCAGTTCCATGCAGACGCTGAAGATGGAAGACTATGAAGCCATACGCAACGAGTGCAGCCATGTGAGCTACGTGAGTCCAAGCGTGTCAAGCTCAGGTCAGCTGGTGGCAGGTAACAACAACTACCCATCATCTATTACCGGTTGCAGCCCCGACTACCTGAAAATCCGCCAGCTGAATATGCAAGAAGGCGAAATGTTTAGCGAACAGGACGTAAAGACAGCCGCCAAGGTAGTGATACTGGGTAAGACTATCGTAGACAACCTGTTCCCCAACGAGGATCCTATAGGGAAGACCATCCGCGTAAACCAGATTCCGTTTCAAGTGGTGGGCGTATTGGAGAGCAAGGGTACCAACAGCATGGGTATGGACCAAGACGAGATTGTGCTGGCTCCCTACACCACCGTAATGAAGCGCATGCTCTCACAGAGCCACTTGCAAGGCATTCAGGCCAGTGCCGTGACCGAAGAAGCCACCGACCTTGCCATGAACGAGATTGAGGAAGTGCTGCGCCGCAACCACCGCCTGAAAGACGGTGATGAGAACAACTTCACCATGAACTCTATGGAAGAAATCATGGAGACCATTGACACTACCATGGGTATGATGACCATGCTATTGGCAGCCATCGCCGGCATCTCACTGGTGGTAGGCGGCATCGGCATCATGAACATCATGTATGTAAGTGTGACCGAGCGCACCAAGGAAATCGGTCTACGTATGTCAGTGGGTGCCCGTGGCATCGACATCCTGAGCCAGTTCCTGATAGAAGCCATATTGATTTGCCTTACGGGAGGTATCATCGGTATCATCCTTGGCTACGGGCTGGGAGCCATCGTGGAGATGTTCGTTGACCAGATATCCGTTTCTATCTCACCCACATCGGTAATCATGGCCTTCGGTGTATGTGTGATTATCGGCATCTTCTTCGGCTGGTATCCTGCCAAGAAGGCTGCTAATCTGGATCCTATCGAAGCTTTGAGATACGAGTAGTAGTAAATGAACGAGAAAGAACTAAATATACGAAGCCTGCTCAACATCATCATTCACGTGGTGATGTGGGGCTTCGCATTTTTCTTTCCCTACCTGATGATGACACGTGGTGGGTCGGAGGTTCCTTTTTCTGAATACGTGTGGCGAAATTCCATCTATTTCTTCATCTACATCGTATTCTTCTACATCAACCACAGCCTACTGATTCCACGCCTGCTGCTACAGCGCAAGTTCTGGCAATATGCCATCGCCCTGTTCGCACTTATAGTCATTGCCTCATTCCTCTCAGGCGTGATGCACCAAATGGAATTTGAGCGCATGTTCCAGCCATGGATGGAACGTGTGCCCTACGAATACCGCGACCCTATACGAAATGCCGATATAGCCCGATGGAACATACTCATGATCATGGGGCGCGACTTCTTCATCATGACTCTGGTGGCTACCATCACAGCCATAGTGAGAGTGATAGAGGCCTGGAATGAGTTGGAATCGAGCAAGCGCGAGGCCGAGA
The DNA here is from genome assembly GCA_937891085.1 of uncultured Prevotellaceae bacterium. Taxonomy (GTDB): domain Bacteria; phylum Bacteroidota; class Bacteroidia; order Bacteroidales; family Bacteroidaceae; genus Bacteroides. The sequence goes on from CALAEY010000012.1 coordinate 6,761, forward strand.
AGCAGCGTATGGAAACGGAGCTGCAGCAACTGCGCAGCCAAATAAACCCGCACTTCCTGCTGAACACGCTGAACAACATCTACGCCCTGATAGCCTTCGACACTGACAAGGCACAGGAGGCTGTGCAGGAGCTGAGCCAACTGCTGCGTCATGTGCTCTACGACAACAAGCAGAACTACACCACATTGGAGAAGGAAATGGAGTTCATGAAGAGCTACATAGACCTGATGCGCATCCGTCTGGCCTCGAACGTGACCATAGAAACTACCTACGACATGCGCGAAAACGATCAGACACAGATAGCACCGCTCATCTTCATCTCCCTGGTGGAGAACGCTTTCAAGCATGGCATCTCACCTACCGAACCCAGCTACATCAAGATACTCTTCAGTGAGAAGCTGGGCTATGTGCGCTGCGAGATCAAGAACAGCAACCATCGGAAGGTGGGCTATGACAAGAGCGGCAACGGCATAGGGCTGGAGCAGGTGCAGAAGCGTCTGGACCTGATGTACCCGAAGAGCTACGAATGGCACTATGGCCTGACTGATGACGGCACCGAATACATCTCCTCTCTGGAGATAAACACCAACACAGCTCCCTCACTGAGCTGAGGAACACGGGTGTTTTTTGTAAATAAATTTGGTATTCCGCTTACCTTGCACTATCTTTGACCCCACTTAACAAAAGCAGTATGGCAAATATCCGTTGTGCAGTGATAGACGACGAGCCGTTGGCCCTGGGCCTGATGGCAAGCTACGTGAAGAAGACCCCCTTCCTGGAACTGGTGGGCAGCTACAGCAGTGCCATACAAGCCATGAACGAACTGCCCAACCACCCTGCAGACCTGCTCTTCCTGGACATACAGATGCCAGAGCTGAACGGGTTGGACTTCTCACGCATGGTGCCTGCGCAGACACGCATCGTCTTCACCACCGCCTTCGACCAGTATGCCATAGACGGCTACCGCGTGAATGCCCTGGACTATCTGCTGAAACCCATCTCCTACCCCAACTTCCTGCAGGCGGCACAGAAAGCACAAGAATGGTTCAAGCTCGTGGAGCAGAAGCAGCAGGAGACGGACGAGCCCGTCAGCATCTTCGTGAAGAGCGAATACAAGCAGGTGCAGGTGATGCTTGACGACATCCTCTACATAGAAGGACTGAAAGACTACGTCAAGATCTACGAGGAAGGTCAGGACAAGCCCCTGCTCTCACTGATGAGCATGAAAAGCATGGAAGAACTGCTGCCATCCAGCAGATTCCTGCGTGTGCACCGCTCCTACATCGTGCAGAAATCGAAGATCCGTGTGGTGGAACACAACCGCATCGTCTTCGGGAAAACCTATATCCCTGTGGGCGACAGCTACAAGGAAGAATTCCAAGCCTTCCTCAACGAAAGAAGTTCGCCCAAACGATAAAGTCGCCCCATTCCGAACGCATTTACTCCGATTTACTTGCTTTCTTCCTTTTTATGCCTTATCTTTGCACACATAAACTGAAAATGTGCAAATTATGGACAAAAGCTTCCTCCGACTCATAGAGACCAGTATCAAGAGCAACTGGGACCTGGATGCCCTGACCGACTATAAAGGAGCCACCCTACAATATAAGGATGTAGCGCGCAAGATAGAGAAAATCCACCTCATGTTCGAGGCCGTAGGCATCAAGAAAGGCGACAAGATAGCCCTTTGCGGACGAAACAGTTCGCATTGGGGAGTGACTTTTCTGGCCACGCTGACCTATGGAGCCGTGATAGTGCCCATCCTGCATGAATTCAAGGCAGACAACATACACAGCATAGTGAACCATAGCGGGGCACGCTTCCTCTTTGTGGGCGACCGCGTGTGGGAGAACCTCAACGAGGAGATGATGCCACAGTTGGAAGGCATCATCCTGGTGAACGACTTCTCCATCTTGGTGTCACGCTCAGAGCGATTGACCTACGCCCGCGAGCATCTGAACGAGGAGTTCGGCAAGAAATATCCCAAGAACTTCCGTCCAGAGCATGTGCACTACCACCAAGACGAGACCGAAGAACTGGCCGTGCTGAGCTACACCTCTGGCACTACCAGTCAGTCGAAAGGCGTGATGCTGCCCTACAGGAGCCTGTGGTCGAACGTGCAGTTTGCCATAGACATGCTGCCCATCAAGTCGGGCGACAAGTTGGTCAGCATGCTGCCCATGGCCCACTGCTTCGGCCTAGCCTTCGAGTTCCTATATGAATTCTGCGTAGGCTGCCACATCTACTTCCTCACCCGTGTGCCCAGTCCGAAGATCATCTTCCAGGCATTCAGTGAGATACAGCCTAATCTGGTGGTAACCGTGCCTCTGGTGGTAGAGAAGATCATCAAGAAAGAAGTGATGCCTAAGCTGGAGACCCCCAGCGTCAAGCTGCTGCTCAACCTGCCACTCATCAATGATAAGGTATATGGAGCCATACGCCAGAAGGTGGAAGATGCCTTCGGAGGCCGCTTCCACAGCGTCATCATCGGCGGGGCTGCGCTCAACAAGGATGTGGAGCACTTCCTCAAGCGCATCAACTTCCGCTACATGGTGGGCTATGGCATGACCGAGTGCGGACCGCTCATCAGCTACGAGCAGTGGGACCGCTTCAAGGAAGGCTCCTGCGGAAAAATCATAGACCGCATGGAAGTGAGGATAGACTCCTCCAACCCCCTGTACACCCCAGGCGAGATACAGGTAAGAGGCGACAACGTGATGCTGGGCTACTACAGGAACGAAACTGCCACCAAGGCCGCATTCACAGAAGACGGCTGGCTGCGTACAGGCGACCTTGCCACCATAGACGCCAATGGCAACATCACCATACTCGGACGTAGCAAGAACATGCTGCTGAGTGCCAACGGACAGAACATCTTCCCCGAAGAGATAGAGGGTGAGCTGAACAACCTGCCGTATGTGGCAGAGAGCATCATCGTGCAACGTGACGGGAAGCTGGCGGCTCTGGTTTATCCAGACTTCGACCAAGCCTACCGCGATGGAAAGAGCGACAGCGACATCAACAAGCAGATGGAGCAGAACCGCATAGACCTGAACGCCCGCATCCCTGCCTATTGTCAGGTGAACAGTGTGACCATCTACCATGAGGAGTTTGAGAAGACACCGAAGAAGTCGATCAAACGATACCTATATCAGTAGCCGATGAAGAGGTGGCTGACTATACTGCTGACGCTCCTGTCATTCACATGGGTCCATGCGCAGACCTCCGGCATCGGGGGAATCAACCTATCGCTATGGCCAGGCATCGCTACGCAAGGCGTTGATACCGTGAGCGGCAAGACGCTGCTGAACGTGGGCATCAACTCGAAGATGAATCAACTGACTGGCATCGGACTAAATGTGCTGGGAAGTACAACGGTGAGCGGGGTGAATGGCTTGCAGCTCAGTGGGTTGTTCAATGTGACGGGCGAAGACATGCGAGGTTGGCAAGCTGCCGGCATCACCAATGTGATAGGAGATGACCTCACAGGACTCTCTGCCAGCGGACTGGTGAACGTGGTGGGCGGCAAAGCCAGCGGACTGCTGGCCACAGGCGGTGTAAACATCGTGGGCGATGGGCAGGAAGGCATCATAGCCAGCGGACTGCTGAATATCATCGACGGCGAGGCGAAAGGCATACAAGTATCCGGCCTCGGCAACCTCAATAGTGAGGCTGTCTATGGACTGCAACTGGCCGGACTCTTCAACATCAACGCTGAAGAGACGGTGGGCCTACAAACCTCTGCCCTGCTGAACATCGCTGCAGAGCAGATGACTGGTGTTCAAGTGGGACTCATCAACCTGGCTGCCTCATCCATGAAGGGATTCCAGATAGGACTATTCAACTTTCATGCCGACCGTCTGCACGGTCTGCAACTAGGACTGATCAATGCCAACCCCAATACCCGCCTACAGCTGCTGCTCAGTGGCGGTAGCTCTACCCTATTCAATGTGGGACTGCGCTTCAAGAGCCGCACCTTCTATACCGTGCTGGGCGCGGGTGCCAAGTATCGGGAACTGCATCCGTTCAATACCGCATTTACCTATCGGGCCGGCTTAGCCATCCCATTGGCAAAGACGCTGGAGATCAGCGGTGACTTAGGCTATCAGCACATAGAGACCTTCCGCAGGCATGAGGCAGTGAACCGTCTGTACAACCTGCAGGCAAGGCTGAACCTCGAATACCTCTGCTCTGAGAAAGTTTCCCTCTTCCTCACCTGCGGCTATGAGCGAGGCTACACCTATAGACACAACCACCTGCTGCACGACGGGCTCTTCTCTGAGGTAGGCACAGCCCTCACCATAGGCAGCCTCAACCTCGCCAAATAAAGATATGCCATATCACCCGTAGATGATATGGCATATCACTGCACCTTGATATAGTATATCGGTCTTATTCCTTCTCCTTCAGCAAGCCCATGCGATAGGCCGCCAGGAGTTTCTGCAAATCCTTGATCTGCACACGGAGTTCCCTACCCTTATCGGTATCGCGCACCATGACACGATTCTGCGCATACTCTACCAGTGAGGTGCTCGACTTGATATCCTGCCCCTCTTCGATGGCCTTCTGGCGACTCTCGAACGGTTGGTGCTGCACCAACTGGAAGCCATGCGAATGATAAACCAGCGTGTAGCCAGCGATGCCCGTCTCTGGTTGGTAGGCCTTGGAGAATCCGCCATCGATGACAATGAGTCGGCCATCTGCCCTGACAGGAGTCTCCCCCTTGATGGTCTTCACGGGCACATGTCCGTTGATGATATGCGTGTGAGGTCCAGGCTCCACGTCAAACTCCTGCAAGATGCGGTCGCACACCTCCTGCTGGTTGCGCAAGGTATAGTAGAAGCCCTTCTCCTCATGATGCGTCTCAGGATCGGCAATGAAGTAACGCTCGAAGGTCGTCATCTTGCTCTTGTCGAAGCTCGGCGTATCAGGTCCGCACCAGAGATACCACGCATAGTCCTGCGCAAAAAGTTTCTCTGGCTTTCCCTCCACCTCGAAGTAGGCCGTACGCAGCAGTTGGTCGGTCTTCTCCAGCAGTTTACGTCCCCAATACTCTTTCTTACCGATACGCACGTGCTTGAAGCTGCCATCCTCATTGAGCGGGATGCTGGCATGGAAAAGCAGGTTGCCATTGGTCACCAAGTACATGCTGCCCTTGGCATACAGACAGTGCATGTGTTTGCGGAGCTTCTCACTGTTGATGAACGAGGCATGTATCTTGTCCATGATGTCACGCTCCTCCGGACTCAGGCGGTAAGGGTCGGCAGGGTCGATGGTTGGGAAGTGTGTGTCAGTGAGCGGATACTCCTTGCCATTCAAGCGGATGACACCTCTCTTATAGTCGATGAAATCGAGCAACAGGCGGTCTTCCATGTGGAACTCGGGACGGCACTTGATGATCTCCCCCTCCAGCTTGAACTGGATGATGGCAATGGCCTTGTGCATCTGCGCAAACAGGCGGAGCGTCTTCTCATCGAACTGTTCATCGCTCACACCCGTGCGCGACTGGAACTGCGTGCAGGGGTCATCCTTGTAAGTCTCCATAGCGAAAGTAGCCAGCGGCAAGAAGTTGATGCCATAGCCATCTTCCAGCGTAGCCATGTTGGCATAGCGCAGGGCCGTACGTATGGCATTGGCGATGCAAGCGTCATTGCCAGAGGCAGCTCCCATCCAAAGAATGTCATGATTTCCCCACTGAATATCGAAATGATGATAGTCGCACAGCGTATCCATGATGATATGCGCCCCAGCCCCACGATCATAGATATCACCCACAATATGCAAGGAGTCGATGGTCAGTCGCTGTATCAACTGGCACATGGCCACGATAAACGCATCTGCCCGACGGGTAGAGATGATGGTGCTGATAATGGCATCGGTATAGGCCTGCTTATTAGGATCGATGGTAGATTCATGGAGCAATTCCTGAATGATGTAGGAGAAATCGCTGGGCAATGCCTTGCGCACCTTGGAACGCGTGTACTTGGAAGACACATTCTGGCACACCCGCACCAGACGGTTCAAGGTAATCTGATACCAATCGTCAATATCACGTTCACGACGCTTAACCAGTTGGAGTTTCTCCTCTGGATAATAGATGAGCGTGCAGAGATCTTTCATCTCCTTATCACGCAGGGAGTGGGCAAAGATTTCATTCACCTTACGCTTCACCGTACCAGAAGCATTCTTCAGCACATGCTGGAAAGCCTCGTACTCTCCGTGTACGTCAGACAAGAAATGTTCGGTACCCTTGGGCAGATTCAGTATCGCCTCCAAGTTGATGATTTCCGTACTTGCATCAGCAATCGTAGGGAATGAACGCGACAGAAGTTGCAGAAATCGCAGGTCTTCTGACAATTCTTCGAAAGTAAACGTGTGCTCCATTGTGACTAATTTTCAGCGAAGATAATAATTATAGTTCAAAAAACGAAAAAAGCCGACTATCTTATTTGATAATCGGCTCATTATTGGTAGTGGTACAGAGATTCGAACTCTGATTGCATGCGTGAGAGGCATGTGTCCTAGCCCTTAGACGATACCACCGCTTTGTACACCCTCAGAGGCTCGAACTCTGGACCCACTGATTAAGAGTCAGTTGCTCTACCAACTGAGCTAAGGGTGCATTGCATTTCCTTTCAGATTGCGGGTGCAAAGGTATTTCATTTCTTTGAATCTACCAAACATTCCGCCATATTTTTTCAATTATTTTTTCACATCACTCAAATCCATAGAGTTCCGTGGGCACATTGCGGCGCAAAGCATAGAGCTGGACATCTTTGCCTACAATAATCCCCTTATCCCTAAGTGCCAGTTCTGTGGTTTTATAGGCCAAATCGGGATGATTATTGTCCTTGCTCAGGTGGCACAGCCATATATATTTAAGGTGTGACTCGATATGCTCGGCCAGGAAACGTGAGGTTGTCTGATTGCTCAGATGTCCCGTGCTACTGGCAATACGCTTCTTGAGATAATCCGGATAGGGTCCCATGGCCAGCATCTCCTCGTCATAATTGGACTCGATGATAAGATAATTGGCACGCTGAATGTAAGACGCTACCAGAGGGGTGATCTCGCCAAGGTCTGTCACGAAGCAGAATGTCTTGCCGTCGATCGTGATGCAATAGCCCACATTGTCAGTGCCATCATGCGGAACCTCAAACGACTCTATCGTAAAATCATGCAGCTGCATAGGCTGCTGTTTCTCGAGATAGCGCACACATGTGCTCAACTTCTCCGTCACGCAATAGCTATGATTGATACCGCCATGAATCTTGGCAGTGGTATAGACAGGAATGAAACATCTCTCGCCGAGAGGCCCCACGGACTTGATATGATCGGCATGATCATGCGTGATGAAGATGGCCCTGATGGTCTCCAGGCCAATGCCGACATCCTTCAAAGACTTCTTGATAAAGCGCACAGGTAGACCCACGTCTATCAATATGCCATACGTCTCCGTCCCCAAATAGTAACAGTTACCACTGCTACCGCTACCCATGCTCATAAACCTAACTTTCATCTTTCCTTACCTACCCTGGCCTATTGCCAGTCTAAAACCTATTACACAAATATCATCATCACCACTAAAAAAGGACAGAAATCAAAGGATGATTTCCGTCCTCTCCTATAAGGAAGCCGCATCGATATTGATTGAAGATGAAACTCCGGATGACATGATTTGAGTGCTCGTCCTCTTTGTAATCCACCGACATAAAGTTACCCCCGAAGGAGCGTGGCCCGCCATTGAGAAGCGAAGCTTGTCTCGGTATTTCTATTAATTTGATGAGTTTCCCGATCCAATCGACGCGGCTATTCTTTTTCTCATTTCAAAAATAGTGTATTTTATCGAAACTTGCAAATAAAAATGCATATTTAATAAAAAACGGGGTCAATGACTCGCATCGACCCCGCTGAATTATTAATGAGATTCTTAAGCAGCTTTAGCCTTATCCACAATAGCCTTGAAAGCTTCTGGATGGTTAACAGCTAAATCAGCCAGCACCTTGCGGTTGATTTCAATACCAGCCTTATGCAGGAGACCCATCAACTTAGAATAAGAAAGACCTTCCAGACGAGCAGCAGCGTTGATACGCTGGATCCACAGAGCACGGAAGTTGCGCTTCTTGTTCTTACGGTCACGGTAAGCATAGGTAAGACCTTTCTCCCAAGTATTCTTGGCAACGGTCCAGACATTCTTTCTTGCACCAAAGTAACCTCTGGTCAACTTCAAAATTTTCTTTCTTCTCGCGCGAGAAGCAACATGATTAACTGATCTTGGCATAGTTTCATTTGTTTTTGAATGTTAGCGCCTCACCTTAATATAAAATAGAGAGGTCTTTCGGAGCTAATGCATTCGGTTAATAAATTAATTTCTTGACTCGGCTTACTTGATGGCCAGAAGCTCTCTCACCTGACGGAGGTTAGCTCTATCTACCAATGTAGAATAGCACAAATTTCTCTTCTGCTTCTTAGTCTTCTTAGTCAGAATGTGACTGTGATAAGCATGCTGTCTTTTAATTTTACCTGTTCCGGTAAGAACGAATCTTTTTTTAGAACCGGAGTTAGTCTTAATTTTTGGCATCTTTACTATTATTTAATGATTTAATATTATGATAATGCACTATACCGCGGCATTATACATTTTCTTCTTTCTGTGCTTCGGCTGCCTTAGCTTCGTTTCTCTCCTGTTTCAAGGCGAGTTTCTCTGCAGCAGCTTTCTGCATGGCTTTCTGGGCTTCAGCAGCACGCTGACCAGGTTTCTTAACGATTTCCTTCTTTGGTCCCAGCACGATGGTCATCTTTTTCTTCTCAAGCACTGGCATCTGCTCCACCTTCGCATAGTTCTCCAAGTCATTGGCAAAACGAAGCAACAATACTTCACCCTGCTCCTTGAATAAGATGGAACGACCCTTGAAGAACACATAGGCACGAACCTTATTGCCGTCTTCCAAGAATCCGATGGCATGCTTCAACTTGAAGTTATAATCATGATCATCTGTCTGAGGACCGAAACGGATCTCCTTAACCTCAATCTTTACCTGCTTGGCCTTCTGCTCCTTCTGACGTTTCTTCAGCTGATAGAGGAACTTGGAATATTCAATGACTCTACAAACAGGCGGAACTGCATTCGGAGAGATTTCTACGAGGTCAGAATTATGCTCCTCGGCAATCTTCAGCGCAACAGCCAAAGGATATACCTTGGATTCAATGTCATCGCCAACAACTCTGACTTCCCTTGCACGGATCTGTTCATTGACCCGATACTGATCTTTAACGTTATCTTTCTTCATTAAAAATTAAAATTCCCGTTTGTTTCTTAGTCTACTTATTCTTTTAAATCCCTTAAAAATTATATGCAATCAGCATCTCCAAACCTCCCAAAGGAGTTTTTGCGGTAAAATTGCCTGCAAATTTACCACTTATTTATCATATTATTAACTTCTTCGCAGATTTTTTTTGCAAAATCTTCATATTTCATAGTGCCTTTATCACCTTCGCCCTGTTTTCTGACAGAAACTTCGCCATTCTGAGCCTCTTTTTCACCGACAACGAGCATGTATGGAATACGTTTCATCTCATTGTCACGAATCTTACGGCCGATCTTCTCATTTCTATCATCAACTTGAGCACGAACATCGTACTTCTTCAGAGCGGCCTTCACCTCATTGGCATAGTCGTTGAACTTCTCACTGATAGGCAAGATGGCAACTTGGTCTGGAGTAAGCCACAATGGGAACTTACCTGCGGTATGCTCGATAAGCACTGCCACGAAACGCTCCATAGAACCGAACGGGGCACGGTGGATCATCACTGGGCGATGCTTCATGTTGTCTGCACCTGTATATTCCAGTTCGAAACGCTCTGGGAGGTTGTAGTCCACCTGGATAGTACCCAACTGCCAACGGCGTCCGATGGCATCCTTCACCATGAAGTCGAGCTTAGGACCATAGAAGGCAGCCTCACCATATTCAACCTTAGCAGGCAGACCTTTCTCCTCGCATGCTTCAATGATAGCTCTCTCGGCCTTCTCCCAAACCTCATCAGAACCGATGTATTTCTCATGATCGTTAGGGTCGCGCAGAGATATCTGAGCCTCGAAATTCTCGAAGTTCATTGACTTGAACACGATGGAGATGATATCCATCACACGGAGGAATTCATCCTTCACCTGATCTTGACGGCAGAAGATATGTGCATCATCTTGTGTGAAACTACGTACACGCGTCAATCCGTGAAGTTCACCACTCTGCTCATAACGGCAAACGGTACCAAACTCAGCGATACGCAAAGGCAGGTCCTTGTATGAGCGAGGAGAATTCTTGTAAATCATACAGTGGTGAGGGCAGTTCATAGGTTTCAGCAGATATTCCTCACCCTCCTCAGGTGTATGGATAGGCTGGAAGGAATCTTTGCCATAATGGGCATAATGTCCAGAAGTGACATAGAGTTGCTTTCCGCCAATTGGAGGCGTAATCACCTCTTGATAATCATAGCGCTGCTGGATACGACGCAGGAAATCTTGCAGACGCAGGCGTAAAGACGTACCCTTAGGCAACCACATAGGCAGACCCTTGCCTACCGTATCGCTGAACATGAAGAGATCCATCTCCTTACCTATCTTACGATGGTCACGCTTCTTGGCTTCCTCAAGCATCACCAGATACTCGTCCAGCATTTTCTTCTTTGGGAAGCTGATGCCATAGATACGGGTAAGTTGCTCTCTCGTATCATCACCACGCCAGAACGCAGCTGAAACACTGGTCAGCTTGATTGCCTTGATACTACCTGTATTCATCAAGTGAGGGCCACGGCAAAGATCAGTGAAGGCACCCTGGGTGTAAGTGGAAATAGTTCCATCTTCCAGATCCTCGGCAATGTGCTCACACTTATACTCCTGACCTGTTGATTTAAAGAATTCCAAGGCATCTGCCTTAGAAATATTTTTACGAACCAGCTCCTCCTTCTTTGAAGCCAGTTCTTGCATTTTCTTTTCAATAGCTGGGAGGTCACCTTCTCTGATCACGGTATCTCCCTGTGGCTTTACATCATAGAAGAATCCATTCTCGATGGCAGGACCAAAACCAAACTGGATACCAGGATAGAGCTCTTGCAGAGCCTCTGCCAGCAAATGGGCACTGGTATGCCAGAATGTGTGCTTGCCTTCTTCATCTTCCCACTTGTAAAGAACCACTTTTGCATCCTCAAGAATAGGACGATTTAAATCATAAGTTTCACCATTCACGCCACAAGAAAGCACTTCCTGTGCCAAACGCGAACTAATGCTTTCTGCAATCTGCAGACCTGTAACTCCCTCGTTATATTCACGAACAGAGCCATCTGGAAATGTTATTTTTATCATACTTACAAATGTATAATTAGTTTCGAGACGCAAAAATAGCGAAATCTTTTCAACTTTACGCTTATTTCTGGAAATACTTACTCATCATTGGTAGAAAAACGCTTAATTACGTTGTAGGCCTCCACTTCTCCAAGCTCTCCGGCCTTACTTAAGTCTGACACACCTAATCTGTTATTCCCTAAGAATATATGCGTGAGACCCCTGTTATAATATGCCTCTGCGAAATCAGGACGTCTATCAAGCACATAATTGTAATCCTCCAAGGCTGCCCGATAATTACCCAAAGTAATCTGCAGACTACCTCTATTATAATAAGCATAGACAAAATCAGGGGCGAGTTCTATCACCTTATCTAGATCCCTTTTCACGAACTCATAGTCGGCAGTGCCAACAGCCTCTACGGGATTCCCCTCCTCATTCAGTTGTCGAGGAGCTGCACTTGCCTGAGCCTTCCGATATTCCAATTGCTTATACCGCACCAAAGCACGCATAAAATAGGCGGGGAAGAACTGGTCGTCTATTGCAATGGCTTTCGTGAAATCGGCCTCTGCATTATCCAAATCCTGCACGAGGTAAAAATCCAGGCCACGTGAGAACTGAAGGATGGCATCTGCCTGCCCTTCTGCTATCTCCGCAGAAAGCTTATCAATGTCAGCAAAATGGCGATTAACCTGACTGACCGTGAGTGGCGCTTCCTGATTGGAAATCAGCAATTCATCAGCTAGTAGCTTATTATGATTCAATTCATCTATATAATGGTGGTAATGCACATTACGCTTTACCTCACTCTGACGCTCATAGTAGGTCAAAGCAAAGAGAGGTTCCGGCTTAATCTGTACGTTTCTATCCTGAACCCTTCCACGCACTGCACTGGCATAGTCATTCTGGTTGTCAGAATCATCTGCAATCACAATCTTGCGATAGTTCTCTACATTCTTATCACTTTGCTTTCGCGTCTTAGCCCCCTTGCTGTCATTGTCAGCAACATCACCCTGATTATCATTGTTTGCTTGAGACGGATTATTCAGTTGGTCAATCTGGGCTTTCATGATTTGGAACTCATCCTGTTCTGCTCCCCGACGGTCTCCGATCTTTTTGCGAGCTTCTGCTCGTTGATAATAGCCAGCCAAGAAATTAGGATACACATCCAGCACACGAGAAAAATCGCTGATAGCTCCTCGGTAATCACCAGTCTGTGAGCGGAGTACGCCTCTATTGAAAGTGGCCATCATATCGTCTGGATCTACCTGCAGCACAAAGTCGAAATCCTCAATGGCGCGGTTATCATCTCCCACCTGCGCTCTTAAAAGTCCTCTGTTATAGTGTCCGATAAAGTTGCCTGGTTCGATATCAAGTGCCAAATCATAGTCACTCATGGCCCCACGAAGATTGTTTTGGTGGAATCTTGCCAAGGCACGATTTATGTAGTTACTGGCATTGCGCACACTCAGACGAATAGCCTGATCAAAATCTTCCTCTGCCTCTTTATACTTAGTCTGCTGCAACTCTACCATTGCACGAGCAGTATAGCCATTCGGCTCGAAACGCTCAAGCTCTATGGCTCTATTAAAATCATCTAAAGCTGCAATCGTATCATTCTCATGCAAAAATGCCTCACCTCTCATCAGATAGGCAGAAGTGTAGCGAGGAGCGACTTCAAGCAATTTGCCCAACTCCTCTCTAGCAGAAGGATAGTCTTTCTTCTGAAGATGGCACAACGCTAGATTGTGCCAGAGAGTCACATTCTCAGGATCTATCCGAAGCGCAGCGGTATAGTCTTCTATAGCCAGATCATATTTATTCTGACGTATCCTGGAGAGGCCTCTCACTTGATAAGCACCTACTACAAACGGATTTCGCTCAACTGCTAATGAACAGTCTTCTTCCGCCCCTTGATAGTCGTCCAGATAGAACTTAGCCATCCCCCGATAAAAATAGGGCTCATATAGATAAGGTTTGGCATTTATGACCTGATTGAAATACTGGATAGACAACACATAGTCTTCAAAATACAGAGCATTTCGCGCGATAGTCATCACGCGATCTGTATTAATCTGAGCCATCAAAAAAGATGGGACGAGACATAGCATTATCAGAATCCTTTTCAACCTCATTATTTAATGTGCACCGATTTTGTCTTATAATTACAATGTACCTTACCCTTCAACATTGAGTTCAACTTGCCTTTAATCATTTGTTTTCGCAATGGAGAAATATGATCTATAAACATTTTTCCCTCTAAGTGATCAAACTCATGCTGCATGACTCTGGCCAAATATCCCTCAACAATCTCTTCATGCTCTACCAAGTCTTGATCTAAATAAGTCACATGAATACGATTGAAGCGCTTCACGTTTTCATGAATGCCAGGCAAGCTTAGGCAACCCTCTTCCATGTTTTCTTCATCGCCCGAAACTTCATGGATGTGTGCGTTGATATATGCTTTCCTAAAACCTTTATATTCGGGGAAGTCCTCTGAAAGCACATCAAGGTCAATCACAACCACACGAATCGGAATACCAATCTGAGGAGCGGCAAGACCTACGCCCTCAGCATGATCCATTGTTTCGAACATGTTGACAATCAGTTCCTTCAAGTTGGGATAATCTGGCGTTATATCTTCGGCAACCTTTCGAAGAACTGGTTGTCCATACACATAAATCGGTAAAATCATTTTCTATATAATTAATGTTTAAATTTCAAACTTTCTAAATAGGACTGAAGAATGATAGTGGCACTGATCTCGTCAACCAAAGCCTTATTCTGCCGAGCCTTCTTCTTCAGACCGCCATCAATCATAGCCCTATGTGCCATGACTGACGTAAACCGCTCGTCTATAAATTCAACGGGTATAGTTGGGATCTTTTTAGACAAAGAACGAATAAATGGCTCTATATTTTTCATATTCTCTGAGTCTTCATTGTTCATCTGACGTGGGTAGCCAATGATTATCTTATCAACAGGTTCTTTACTAACATAATCTGCTAAGAAAGTAAGAAGTTCGTTGGTTGGAACCGTTGTAAGCCCATTAGCAATGATCTGCAGGATGTCAGTAACAGCTATCCCAGATCGTTTTTTTCCATAGTCAATTGCCAAGATTCTTCCCATAACCATAAAATCTGCTACAAAAGTAGCATTTTAATTTCATACTTTACATTAAGAATAGTTATAATATGAAAAAGGGTACTCGATAACGAATACCCTTTCTCAAATATATCAATTAATTTGTACTACCAAATCAATCAACACCCATGATTACGACACGAGTAGTCTCGTTCTCAGTGAACAAGTTCTCAACACCACCATTAGAAACGATCTCCAACTGGCTAGCTGGAACTCCCTGCTCTACCAATGCATCGTAAACAGCCTTTGCACGGTTGTCTGTCAACTTCTGGTTGAAGTTTGCACTACCTGTAGCCTTATCAGCATAAGCCTGTACCTTGAAAGTACCGCCATTTGCCTTGATGCCCTCAGCAACCAACTTGATAGTAGCCTTAGCATAGCTATCAAGTTTATAGCTACCAATCTTGAAGAAGATAGGAGTCTTATTGAATACAGCTTCCTTCACAACCTGAGTCTCAGTTACAGTACGTACTTCTGGAGCGCGGTTACGGCACTCTTCTAACTCACGACGCAGACGATTGATCTCATCGTTCAGAGCCGAATTGTCAACCTTAGCAGCTGCAACCATAAACTCACGACCACCGAAGGTGTAAGTCAAACCAGCGCCGAAATACAGACCTCCTACAGTGCGAGCTGTTGACTGATAGCCAAGATATGAAGCAGCCAATTCACCGCGAGCTTCGAGGTCGATTGAAACAGCGTCACTTACATAGAAGTTAGCCAGCAAACCAACAGAACCGTTAACGAAAGAGCGTAATTTGTTGTCAGAAGCAGGAACTTTATCAAAGCCATTTGAAACCTCCTGATACCTTGACTGATGAACAGTCTTAGCGAAGGTCAGACCAGGACCTGCAAATGCAGACAAATTAAAGCCACGATCTGGGTTGTAACCAAAAATTGCGTTAGTCAAACTATACAACATATCTAAACGAGCAATACCAATATTTTTATTATAACTCTGCTCAGCTCCTGGTGTACCAGTTGAAGAAATATGATTGTAGCTTGAATTGTAATTAGCTTTCCACGCGCCACCCTGCAGACGCAGACCAACAACAGGATTGAACCACTTACCAACAGACAATGTCACATGAGGTGCAGGATCACCAAACTTGCCATCCTTACCCGTATTTACCAGAGAGACACCACCAGTAGCACTAATAAAGATATTCTTGCTTCCCTCGGAGGTATATTTCTCTCTAGTTGATTGAGCTGATACAGACATAGTCGTAGCAGCCAATGCTAAAGATAATATAATTAATTTACTTTTCATTTTGATCTTAATTTAAAAATTAAATTTCAAGAAGTACTCTAACAAAATTAACTATTAACATTAATCTGTTGTACCGCCACCTGAATTATTACCGCCATGACCATGACCATGAGAATCACTATCATGACCGTGACCATGGTCGATTGAAACAAACTGAGGTTCAATACGAGTACGGAGTACGCGATCAATAATGTTAGCTTCAGAATCACCTGGCATGAGGTAACTCTCTGTCAGAGCATCGGTGTAAACAATGATACTTGATACATAAGCATTAGCAGCCAACTTAACTTCAAAAGTCTTCTGAACAGGAACGAATTCATCGCCCACGTAAGAAATACCCATCACAGCCTTAATGTAGTTCAAGAAAGCAGTCTTATCATCTGCACGAGTGATTGCCTGATTCCATCTTGCACCTGAATTTACGTAGAGGGTAATTTCCTTAGTAACTTCTGAATCGGAGTCATTAACAAACTCAGTAAGTCCATCTGTAACAACTTTCTTTTCAGTGAATGAGCCTAACTGATCAACTTTCACGCCATCAACATAGCCATCAACCTTCAGGGCTGCACTTACTGTATATGAAGCCATACCAGTCTGAATAGCGGTGATACTCAGAGTCAAAGATACTGACTGGTAACCCGTTGCAGCAATTTCCACGACGCCACTTGTAGCACTTGAACTTGTCACCTTATAGTAACCAGTTCCATCTGTAGTAGTACTACCAATTGGAGTTGTTACAAATGCACCCTGAATGGCATTGCCAGTCAAGAAATCTGTTACATAACCTGTAATCTCATACACTGGAGCAGGAAGCACTACCTCTCCAGGGGTACCAGGAACTACTACATTTTCGTTCGCTGAATCATAGCAGCTAGTGAATGTAAAGCCAACTGCTAACACGGCTAATGCCAATTTGGCACTCAAACCAAAGAATCTACTTTTCATTTCTTTTAAAAATTAATAATTCAACAATTCCGATCTAATAAATATTGGGTTAAAACTATTATCATGTGCAACATTATCCCATGGGGTTGTCTTGTAAGTCTGACCGTAACGCCGCTCATTACCAGCATTGTAACGAATGCCCATATAATCACCAGTCTTAACTCTGGGGATATACCCTTTGCGCTTTTGATTATAGGGGGGCAGGGCTATTTGGAACAGGAATCCACCGTTCATACTATTATATGCCTCCCAATTCTTCATTGCCCAGAAACCAATTGATGCATGCCTGAAATGTCGTATCATTTGGAACTGAACACCCATATCCCCCTGCAGGTATTTCTCTAAAGCTAAGTTAAACTGTGTATTAAATTGAGGCCAATAGAAATTAGCTCCCAAACTCCACGTAAATACCTTCAAAGGACTTACCTTCCAACGCCAGTTTTCAAATCTTGATGTTCCTGTCAAACCTATTCTCCCTTCTAAAGAAAACCGTTCATCCTTCTTAGGCACGAATTTCACTCGAAAATCTGCACCCCAGCGAAAATTTCCAAAAGTCCCCACACTTCCCGTCAAAAAGACATTGTCTTCCAACCTAACTGTTTGAGAAAGCGTGATCATACCTTGCCTAATCTGTCGATAATACCTGCCATACTCATTCTTAATAGGAAAAATCACTTGTGCCTCAAACTTCATGCCTTTCCACAATGAAACCTCTATAGCAGGACTCAAGTTGAAGAGAATTTGATAAATCTGCGTAATTACCAAGTTCTGAAACCTCAATTCGGGATAAATCACAATATCAACCTTGTACAAAGAACTATTTTTTCTTTCAGCTTTCCGGGCTTGTTCCCATGAGTCACCCAATTCATAACTCACTTCCCAATCCCTTCGGCTCACACTACTCAACGAATCGGCTTCATTCTTTGAATAGCATACTAAAGAAATCTGAGGAACATTGTTGTCCAAAACAACAATACGGCAAGTCTTTCCATCAGGCATACCTAAAGCCTGAACAACGTCAACCGCCTTTCCTATTCCCACGCCATTGAGTTTGTACGCACTATTTTGAATAATGTATACGCGCTCATTTTCCACTTCACTAAATCCGACATTCTCAAATCCCATCTCAACTAAGGCATCTACCACGCTAGTTGCATCCTGACAAATGCCCTTATTAAGGCATAAGCAGAAGAAGATACAGACCGCTAATAGCTTCATTATCCTCTGATTCAGAGATCCTTGCATGTCAAAACCTTCTTTAATTTCTCTCAAATCGTCCTATTATGCGAACAAAATCTTTTGCAAAATTAGGCAGTATTCTTTTAAAAACAAAGAAAAAAAACAAATATTTTCCAAAATAATTCAATAAAACGAAAAATCATGGCCTAATCAACAGATTAAGCCATGACTCACATTATATATATATTTAAAGGTGTATTAGTTCATGCGGTACAACAGCCAAGAGCCCTGGAAGTCCTGTCGGTTTGGATACTTTGCCTTAAATGCATCACGAGCTCTGACTGCAGCATCCCTATTAGAGAATGTTTCAGAAACCACACGATACATATTTCTATCAGCATTGTAAACAATAATGGCATTATAGCCCTCATTATCCAGAAAACTCTTCAGATTCTCGGCATTGGTCTTCACGCCGAAGCTTCCACAAACTACACTATAGTCCTGAAGGGTGCCATTACCAGCGACAATCGTCACCTTTTCCTGACGGACATCAGCAGAGGATGCTGGAGTCGCAGTCTCGGCAGCAGGAGTTACTGTGGCAGGAGCCGTTTGTTGCTGAACAGCAGTGCCTTGAGCCAATTCCTGTTGCTTAGCCTTCTCATAAGCCTTCTTGTAGGCGCTTTCACTTGATTTACATGATGTAAAGGCCAATGCCATGCAGAGGCCTAATCCTAAAAAAACAAATTTCTTCATAATGCAAAATGTTATATTTGGTTTACAAAAATACGAAGAATATTATAGATTCAAAAAAAAGTGACAAAAAAACATTTGTATAAATGAAAAAAGTTCTATCTTTGCTTTATCAAATAACGAAAGAAAGGAGTTTTATCATGAGAGGCTTTAATGTTTTTGCTACATTTTTGACTGGCGCTCTTGTAGGAGCAGCCTTCGGTATTCTGTTTGCACCAGAGAAGGGCACGGATACACGTACTAAGATTGCAGAGATACTTCGCAAGAAAGGCATCAAGCTTAGCAAGGAGGATTTAGACGATCTTGCTGACGAACTGGCCAATGTTGCAGATCCTGTAGAATAAACTAAATAGAAACAGTACCACTATGCTATTCGGGGACAAAAGCACAGAATCCATTCAGCAAATAGTGTCTGAAGCCAAGACATACCTTGAGCTTCAGAAAGATTATGTTCGATTGGAACTGACTGAAAAACTGACTATCCTTCTATCAACTCTTATTTTGGTTTTGATACTGGTAGTTCTCGGCATGGTGGCGCTGTTTTATTTTTCTTCTACCTTAGCCTACGTCTTGGCTCCTAAGGTAGGTGGATTGATGGTCAGTTTCGGCCTGATAACCTTGTTCTTAGTGTTGGTTATGCTCGTCATCTATCATCAACGTCAGCGCCTGATAATCAGTCCAATGGTAAATTTCCTTGCTAAGATCTTCTTGAAAGACAAAGAAGACGGCCAACCTATCATCACAACCATCAATGACAATGATTCAGAAAACGGAGAAAGAAATAACGCTTGAGGACATTGCTAGGAAGAAAGCAGAAGTACTGAAGAAGATTCGTGCCCATCAGGATACGATCACTTCTTCTATACGTCAGTTTTTCTCGCCTCTGCAGCCTATTGCCAATAGGCCAAATGGCATCATGAAGGCTGTCAATACAGGCATGGTCATGTTTGATGGATTACTCATTGGCCTTAAGATTCTTAAGGCTATCCGCAAAGTGTTCAAATAGCTCATTCTAGATTTTTAAACAGCATTCTCTTGTTTTTAGGTCCGATTTCCCTTTCGGATTATGTTTCTTATGCACCTCTTGTAGCCTCCACCTTGGACCTACCTTGTAAAAAAAATGAGCCTTAAATCGTCAATTCTTCCCAAAACTTTTGGGAGAATAAAAGAAAATCACTTAATTTGCAAGTAATATAGCTAATTATCATGTCATGACAAGCTCTACACCGACAGAAACGGGTCTGTCTGCCTTGAATCGTAAAGCATTCCAGGCAGACGTTAATGGAAAACGCACAGACCTATTCATTCTCAAGAATCCCTTGGGAATGGAAGTTGCTGTTACCAATTACGGTTGTGCTATTATTTCCATCATGGTTCCTGACAAGCATGACCATTACGCTAACGTCGTATTGAGTCATGATTCCATTGATGACACCATGCACAGTCCAGAACCTTTCCTCAGTACTACCATCGGTAGATACGGCAACCGCATTGCCAAAGGCAAGTTTACCCTATTTAGAAAAGAATATAACCTGACCATCAACAATGGTCCTAACTCCCTGCACGGAGGTCCTACGGGGTTCCATGCACGAGTGTGGGATGCTGAACAGATTGATGGTCAGACTATCGTATTCAAATACCGTTCCATAGATGGTGAAGAGGGTTTCCCTGGCAACCTGAATATAGAGATGAGCTATCATCTGGCTGATGACTGCAACGCCTTGGAGATTGAGTACAAAGCGGTGACTGATCAGCCTACCATCGTCAACCTCACCAGTCATGGGTTCTTCAACTTGGCAGGTATTGCCAATCCTAGTCCTACTATATTAAATAATGTGGTAACCATCAATGCGGATTATTATATCCCTATTGACGAAGTGTCCATTCCTACAGGCGAGATACTTAAGGTTGAAGGCACTCCTATGGATTTCCGCACCCCACATACAGTGGGCGAACGCATTGATGCCGATTTCCAGCAATTGAAGAACGGAACAGGCTATGATCATTGCTATGTATTAAATAAGGTGGAGGCTGGCGAACTCAGCTTAGCAGCTATCTGCACAGAACCCCAGAGCGGACGAAGCATGGAGGTTTACACCACTGAGAATGGTGTTCAGCTCTATACTGGCAATTGGCTTGGAGGATTCAGTGGGACACACGGAGCCGCCTTCCCAGCCCGTAGTGCTATCTGCTTCGAAGCCCAATGCTTCCCAGACACGCCTAACAAAGCCCATTTCCCATCAGCAGTACTGATGCCTGATGACGAATATAGGCAGAAGACCATTTACAAGTTTGGAGTGATTAAATAAGGAGAATAATTAACTTTAATATAAACTTTAATAATTAAAACTATGTCACAAGAACAACAGAAAAGTGGAAATTTGGTAGCCATTATTACCATGTTTTTCCTGTTTGCAATGATCTCATTCGTGACCAACATGGCAGCCCCAGTTGGAAACATTTGGACAATGGATGATGCAGTGGGTGCAAACCCCATGTTAGGTTTCATGGGTAACTTCATGAACTTCCTGGCCTACCTCTTCATGGGTATTCCAGCAGGTAACATGCTGACCAAGGTGGGTTACAAGAAGACAGCCCTGATTGCCATCGCCGTAGGTATCGTAGGTCTGCTCATTCAGTATGCCTCTGGTTTGAGCACTGGTGTCACAGGCTTCTCTATCTACCTGCTTGGCGCATTCGTTTGCGGTTTCTGCGTATGTATGCTCAACACCGTGGTAAACCCCATGCTGAACCTCATCGGCGGTGGTGGTGCCAAGGGTAACCAGTTGCTTCAGTTGGGTGGCGCCTGTAACTCTCTGGCCGGAACCATCGCTCCCATCATGGTAGGTGCCATCCTGGGCTCTATCACCAAGAGCACTACCCTGGCCGAGGTAAACCCCATGCTGTTTGGTGCTATCGCCATCTTCGTGGTTGCTTTCATTGTAATCTACCTGGTAAATATTCCTGAGCCCCGCCAGCAGAAAGTTGCTGACGTAAAGGAGAACGACAAGTATAGCCCCTGGAGCTTCCGTCACTTCGTGCTTGGCACAGTGGCCATCTTCTGCTATGTAGGTATGGAAGTGGGTATCCCAAATACTTTCGGCAACTTCCTCAACATTCAGGAGCATTTTGCCGTGTTTGATGCCAGCAATGCAATCAACGCTTCTGCCATCATCGGCGGTATGACCGGTCTTTACTGGCTGCTCATGCTCGTTGGCCGTCTGACATCAGGTTTCATCAGTGGCAAGATTTCAAGCCGCACCCAGCTACTCACCGTTTCTTGCGTCGGCATCGTGCTGGTACTCATCTCTATGTTCGTTCCTGAAACTGCAGGTGCTTCTATGGTAGGCTTCAGCGGTGGTTCCTTTGCGGTAAACAATGTGCCTCTTTTCACTATCTTCCTGGTTCTCATGGGTCTGTGCACCTCTATCATGTGGGGCTGCATCTTCAACCTGGCTACCGAAGGCCTGGGCAAATACACTGAAAAGGCTTCAGGTATCTTCATGATGATGGTAGTGGGCGGTGGTATCCTGCCTCTGATTCAGAACTCTATCGTGGGTGAGACCATCGGCTCGCTGCGCATGAGCTACTGGATTGTTGTTGCTGTGTTGGCATACATGATTTTCTATGCCCTCATCGGTAGCAAGAATGTAAACAAGGACATTAAGGTTGACTAATACTTTTGGACATTGAACATAGGACATCGGGCCTGCCGATGAGCAGAAGTCTGATGTTCTATGTCCGATGCTCTATCTTCAATAATTTCTAAAATTCAAAGCATTATGGATATAGAATACGTAAGAAGTCGCTTCATCAAGCATTTTGACGGAAGCACAGGTGCTATCTACACATCTCCAGGTCGTATCAACCTGATAGGTGAACACACAGACTATAATGGTGGATTTGTATTTCCAGGAGCAGTAGACAAGGGCATCATGGCTGAGCTTAAGCCCAACGGTACAAACAAGGTGAGAGCATACTCCATCAACATGAAGGACATGGTAGAGTTTGGTCTCAACGAAGAAGATGCCCCACGCACCAGCTGGGCACGCTACATCTTCGGTGTTTGTAGAGAAATGATCAAACGGGGCGTAGAGGTGAAAGGCTTCAACACAGCTTTCGCTGGTGACGTTCCATTGGGCGCCGGCATGTCATCATCTGCCGCTTTGGAAAGTACCTATGCCTATGCTTTGAACGACCTCTTCGGAGAAGGAAAGATTGACAAATTTGAACTGGCTAAAGTCGGACAGGCCACTGAGCACAACTATTGCGGTGTGAAGTGTGGCATCATGGATCAGTTTGCCTCAGTATTCGGCAAGAAAGGCCATCTCATCCGCTTGGATTGCCGCTCTTTGGAGTATCAATACTTCCATTTCGAGCCTAAGGGCTACCGCTTGGTGCTGGTAGATTCTGTAGTGAAGCATGAGTTGGCTTCCAGTGCTTACAACAAGCGCCGTCAGAGCTGCGAGAACGTAGTGGCTGCACTGCGCGAACTGCATCCAGAGGTTGAATTCCTGCGCGATGCCAACATGGACATGCTGGCTGAGGTGAAGGGAAAGGTTAGCGACGAAGACTACATGCGTGCTGAGTATGTCATCGAGGAGATCCAGCGCGTACTTGATGTTTGCGATGCCTTGGAGAAGGGCGACTATGAAACTGTTGGCCAGAAGATGTATGAGACTCATCAGGGCATGAGCAAGCTTTATGAAGTAAGCTGCGAAGAGCTCGACTTTCTGAATGATGTGGCCTTCGATTGCGGTGTGACTGGTTCACGCGTGATGGGTGGCGGCTTTGGTGGTTGCACCATCAACCTGGTAAAGGAAGAGCTCTATAGCACCTTCGTTGAGCAGGTTCGCAAGCAGTATTATGAGAAATACAAGAAGATTGCCAAAATATACGACGTAGTCATCGACGATGGTGCTCGCAGATTAGCTTAATGATTGTAGAGGAAAACACGAAGGGCGATGCCACATGGCACCGCCCTTCTTCATATTATAAACCTCCTACCCTATTTCAGGCTGAAAGAAGAAGAACCGATCAAATTACCTTCTGCGAAGATATCCAGTCGATAGTTTCCTGCATAGAGGAACTCTTGCACATCCCAATATACGCTTACTGGCTGCTCCTCACCCGTATACTCTATATACTTCTTAATGGAATAGGTGAGCTGACGATTCTCGTAGCTGAAAGTATCTGAAGCATCACGCGTCAGCACATCATTATCGGGCTTCAAGATACGCACATAGAGCGTACGGTCACCCGTCTTCGCTGTGATGTTCTTAGCGATATTAAAGCTGATTTGCAGTTTCTCAGTATCCTTAGTACGCTTAGCCTCCCTGCCACGCTTGTTCAGTGGAGTGACGCGAATCCCCGTGGCATCCAGCTGAGAAGCCAGCGTCACCTGCTCCGTGAGGTTCTTGCGCTCTTCTGTCAAGTTGCTTATCTGGCGTGAAGCATCGTTATACTTCTGCGTCACCTCTTCTATTACCACTTTCTGCTGGGCATTGATCTGATTCAGAGAGTCTATCTGATTGATGTAGCTTACCATCACAGTGCGCAAAGTAGCCAGTTCGTTTTTCAGACGACGGATCTCCGTGGCATTGGTGCTCTTCACCGTGCGAAGTTCCTCCAGTAAGCGCTGAGTCTTGAGCTGTTCCTGCTCCAAGAGTTGAGCCAGCGAATCATTAGACACCGTGAGTTTCAGCTCATCATACTGACGAGAGAAGGTGGTGTACTCACTCTCCAGATCCTCCTTTTCCAGACGAAATTCCTCACGAAGCTCCGTATTTGCCTGCTTCTCATTCATCAGCAGATAGGCCAACACACCCATGGCAGCCAGCAGCAACACGGCTATAATGGTAAAAATGATGTTCTTTTTCATACATTATGAGTTATTTGACGCCGCAAAGTTAAGCAATAAACTGCATATCACCAAAAAAGCCGTGTCGCAATATGTTAAAAGCGACACGGCCCTATACTAAAAACCTTTAAAATCAGAGGTTTGGATTCTCCTTATTCCACTCAGAGATAGGAGGAATGATGTTCAGAGTTACCAACTCATCGCGCATCTTCTGCAGGTGCTCGTAAGATGCTTGCAGAGCAGCCATTTCCTCTTCGGTACCCTCTGGCTTGGTGAAGTGAACGCCGTCCTTGTCGATTGTGGTTGGCATAGCCATCATCACATTCTCGAAGCCGAATGCCTTTACGAAGCAACCAGCAGGCCAAGTGAAAGGTTCGCCGCCCATAGCACCCTCGATCATCTTAACAGCCTGATATGCAGGACTCTGGAATGAAGAACGACCACGCAGCTTGATGATGTTGCTACCACCCTGGATAGTCATGTGCTTGATCTCAGCCCAACGCTCTGCTGACAGAGGCAGCTCGCAGAGAGGCTTGCCATCGATGAGTGCCTTGCTGGCAAATACTGCCATCTGCTCGCCATGACCACCATAAGTATAAGCCTTGGTCACCTTGTCCTGACGAACGCCGAACTCCTGTGCCAACTGCTGCTGCAGACGGGTGCTATCCAATGCTGCCAGAGAAGTCAGCTGATTTGGCTTCAGACCTGAGTGAATCAGTGCAGTCAGAGCAGTTACATCAGCAGGGTTGAAGATCACCACCACATGCTTCACGTCTGGGCAGTATTTCTTGATATTCTCACCGAAGTCAGCTGCAATCTGGCAGTTGCCCTTCAGTAAGTCTTCACGAGTCATACCCTCCTTACGAGGAGCACCGCCTGAAGAAATGATGTACTTAGCACCAGTGAAAGCCTCAGCAGCATCTACAGTATAAGAGATGTTAGCTTCTGGGAATGCGCAGTGGCACATTTCATCATAAACGCCATGAACACCTGGCTCATAGATATCATACAAACAGATGTTAGGAGTCAGCCCCAGCATCAGAACGCTCTGCACCATGTTAGAGCCGATCATACCACCAGCACCAACAATGACCAATTTCTCGTCAGTTAAGAATTTCATAATTTTTATTTTTAAGTTTAACTTGTATTTTCTTCACAACTGCAAAAATAAGAAAGTTTCGTGATAAGCCCAACCTTAATGGCGTTTATTTTTCATAAAAAAGTGATATTTATGCAGTATGCTAAGTGCAGGTTGCAAAAAGGCAATCTTGCATTGCAACCAACGGAACCTAAACGATAAGTAAAGATGATTTTTTCTTCCGCTCTTCCGCTAAATCTCGGTAGTGTATAGTATTCATGAATTATCATAGCGGAAGAAGAGACGGAAGTAGCGGAAGTAAAACTGCAGATTTGGGCCAAAGATTGCGTAAAAAGGCTCCTTTCCTTGCTGCAATCTTGATAGGCATCAATCGCTCAAAATCAGAGATAGTTTCACTGTTAGATTATTCTGCTTGCAATGCTGTGGTTTTAAGGCTTGGAACTGTCAGTTCCATAGTTAGGGACTGCCAGTTTCATGCCGAGAGACTAAGAGTTCCACCCCATGAAACTGGTGTGGAACTGACGTTACGCTCTAAACCTATGTACTAATAAGAGGGGCATACTGATATATTTTACGCCATATTTCGACGAGAAACGCCTTTCTTCTTCCGCTTCTTCCGTCTCTTCTTCCGCTATGATAGTTTATAACGCACATGAATTATCTAAATTTAGCGGAAGAGCGGAAGAAAAACATGTAATAAAAATAGAATTATCGACTATCTACCCCCCACATCATCTTGCCACGCAAGGTATCAAAGAAGTGGTGGTCAAAACGCTTCACCATCTTCAGTTTCAGATCGGCCTTGGAGATGCGCAGACGGGTGCTCTCATCGCATGAGAAACTGCGACCATCAATAGATACCAAGAAGCTATGACTTCGACTCTCTACCTCCAAGGAGACTTCCCATTCATCACAAATCACGATGGGGCGACACGTGAGGCTATGGGGAGCCACGGGCGTGAGGGTCATGGTCTGGCTATGAGGCACGATGATAGGGCCACCCACACTCAGAGAATAGGCCGTGGAGCCTGTAGGGGTAGCCACGATAAGTCCATCGGCCTGATAGGTATTGAGGTGCTGACCGTTTACGGAAGCACGGATAGAAATCATCGAAGAACTATCGTGCTTCAGCAGGGCTATCTCATTGAGGGCATAAGGCTCATGCATCAGTCGCTTATCATTGCTCTGCAGCTGCAGCATGACGCGTTCCTCTATCTTATAGTGATTGGTATAGATCTCGCTCACCATATCCTCCATCTCATCGGCAGAGACATCTGCCAAGAACCCCAGTCGGCCCGTATTGATGCCCAGTATGGGTATGTTCTTCTTCACGGCACGGCTGGCTGCTTTCAGGAATGTGCCGTCGCCTCCCATACTTATCACCATATCGGCAGTGAAGTCTTGTCCGCTGAACAGTTCCAAGCCCGATAGCTTCAGGTGCTGTTCCTGCGTGAGGAAATGATAGAAGTCGGCATCCATGCAGATCTGTGCCTCATGCTGGCGCAGCAGATGGACGAGTTTTTCGGCAGCTGCCGACTTTTTGGGCTGGTAATTGTTCCCTATGATGGCAAATTTCATCGCTATTAGTATTTATTGACAATGCGAAGATACAATTTTTATTTTTTAAACAAGCATGTATGAATAGTTTTTGTATCTTTGTCCTTATTAAATACTAACAAAACGAATAGACAGAAATGAATTTACTGATTTTCTTCCTCCTGCAGGCCGAAGAGCTGGCCGGAGGCTTGGTAGAGACAATGCCCGTACTCAGCGAAACAGCCGAGACGGCTCAGTCAATGAACCTATGGGACCTGGCCGTGAAGGGTGGCTGGATTATGATAGTGCTGGCAGTGCTGTCGCTGATAGCCTTCTACATCCTCTTTGAGCGCTACTACGTCATCAAGCGGGCCGATAAGGAAGATCCTGAGTTCATGTTCAAGATCAAAGACTATATCAAGGACGGCAACGTGAAGGCAGCCATCACCTACTGCCAGAAGACTGATACGCCTGCCGCCCGCATGATAGAACGAGGCATCAGCCGCATAGGTCGTCCTGTAAACGATGTGCAGGCAGCCATAGAAAATGCTGGCAACCTGGAGGTGGCTAAGCTGGAAAAGGGCCTCAACGTGATGGCAACCATCGCTGGAGGTGCGCCTATGATCGGCTTCCTGGGTACGGTGATCGGTATGGTGAGAGCCTTCTTCGAGATGTCGAATGCAGGAAACAACATCGATATCACGCTGCTTTCTGGTGGTATCTATCAAGCCATGATCACCACGGTGGGTGGTCTGATAGTGGGTATCATCGCCATGTTTGCCTACAACTATCTGGTGACGCTGGTAGATGGCATCGTGAATAAAATGGAAGCCAAGACATTGGCGTTTATGGACTTACTCAATGAACCTGAACAGTAATGCTGAAGAGAAGAAATAAAATAAATCCGTCGTTCAGTATGTCGTCTATGACAGACGTCATCTTCCTGCTGTTGATCTTCTTTATGATCACCAGTACCATGGTGTCGCCCAATGCCATCAAGGTGCTGCTGCCACAAGGCAAGCAACAGACTTCGGCCAAGCCTCTCACGCGCGTGATTATAGATAAGGAGTTGAACCTCTTCGCTGCCTTTGGCAACGATCGGGAGCAATCGCTCACCTTCGAGGAACTCACGCCCTTCCTGCAAGACTGCGCTGATAGGGAGCCTGAGATGTATGTGGCCCTCTATGCTGATGAGAGCGTGCCTTATCGTGAGATAGTGAAAGTGCTGAACATAGCCAACGAGAATCATTTCAAGATGGTGCTGGCCACAAGGCCGCCTGAGAATAGATAAAAGGTATGGAGAAAAAGAAGAAAGGAAAATATGTAGGTGTCATCGGAGCCTTGGGCGTACATGCCTTATTGCTGCTTCTGCTGTTCTTGGTGAGTTTCGCACTGCCACGAATCGCCGAGGAAGACGGTATGCCCGTAATGCTGGGTGACACACCTGATGCCTATGGCTTTGCCGATCCTTCCTTGGTGGATGTAGACGTGCTGCCTCAAGAGCCACTGATGGCCGAAGCGGAGGCTGTCGAGAAGGTGCCTTCGGAGCAAGACCTCATCACACAAGAGGAAGAGGAGACAGTGGCCGTGGCTCCAAAGAAGCAGGAAACCCCAAAGCCCAAGGAGACGACAAAGCCTGCAGTGACTACTCCTAAACAGCCTACTGAAGCAGAGCGTCGTGAAGCGGAGCGCAAGGCTGCAGAAGCCCGTGCAGAAGCAGAACGAAAGGCTGCTGAGGAGAAAGCCGCAGAAGAGCAACGACAGGCTCAGGCTGCTGCCCGTAGCAGGGTGTCTGGTGCCTTTGGACGTGGCACGCAGATGGGCAGCAGGGGCAACACAGAAGGCGAAGGTCTGCAAGGCAGTCCTGACGGCAATTCCGAGACAGGTGCCACTTCAGGCGTAGGAGGCTATGGTTCCTATAGTTTAGGCGGACGCTCCTTAGGTCCTGGCGGACTCCCCCGCCCTACCTATAACGTGCCAGAGGAGGGACGTGTCGTAGTGGATATCACGGTGAATCCTGCTGGGCAAGTGATTGCCACTGGCATCAATCGCCAAACCAACACGGTGAATACCACCCTGCGCCGTGCTGCTGAGGAGGCTGCCAAGAAGGCACGCTTCAACGAAGTGAGTGGTACGAACAACCAGACGGGTACCATCACTTATTACTTTAGACTGAAATAACAAAACATACGCTAAGATATGAAAACAGCTTACATTTTTTTCGCAGAAGGCTTTGAGGAGATAGAAGCCCTGACCACTGTGGATGTGCTCAGAAGAGCAGGCGTGAAGGCCGTGATGATTTCTGTCACTGCTGATGAGATCGTTCGTGGTGCACATGGAGTTTCCGTACTTGTGGATAAAACCATCGACAACGTAGAGTTCAGTGAGGCCGACATGCTCATACTCCCTGGTGGCATGCCTGGTGCTGCTAATCTGGCAGCGTGCTCCACACTCACCAAGCAACTGAAAGCCTTTGCTGCTGCAGGAAAGCCATACGGAGCTATCTGCGCTGCACCTTTCGTACTGGGTCAATTAGGACTGCTGAAAGGCAAGCATGCCACTTGCTATCCTGGATTCGAAGGCCAACTTGAAGGGGCTGTAGTGACAGGTGCCATGGCAGAGCAAGACGGCAATGTCATCACAGGCAAAGGTCCTGCAGCTGCTGCTGAGTTTGCCCTGAAGATCGCTGCTCTGCTGGTTGGTCAGGAGAAAGCCGACGAGGTTGCTGCTGGTATGTTGCTGAAATGAGAAACCTATATGCCATCATCGTGGCAGGCGGCCGTGGTTCCCGCATGGGAAGCGAGCTGCCTAAGCAATTCCTACCCATTGGTGGGGAGTCAGTCTTGATGCGCACGCTGGAGGCGTTCTACAACTATGACGCTCAGGTGCAGCTGATATTGGCTCTTCCTGCTGATCAACAGGCGTATTGGTCACAACTGTGTGCAGAGCATCACTTCACCATCCCTCACAGAGTGGTAGATGGTGGAGAGACGCGCTTTCACTCCGTGCTCCATGCGTTGGCGCTTGTTGAGGGCGATGGACTTGTAGCCGTACATGATGGCGTACGTCCCTTTGTGCATCCAGACACTATCAACCGCTGCTTTGCCAGTGCTTACGAGCATGGGGCTGCCATTCCTGTGGTAGATGTAGTGGACTCCATGCGCCACCTAAACGGAGAAAACAGCAAGGCCGTGCCTCGTGCAGACTACCGATTGGTGCAGACACCACAGGTCTTCGACATTGCCTTACTGAAGAAAGCCTATAGGCAACCCTATCAGCCATCGTTTACAGACGATGCCTCTGTAGTGGAGGCACTTGGACATGAGATATCCCTGACAGAGGGCAATAGGGAGAACATCAAGATCACCACTCCCTTTGATTTGATCATCGCAGAAGCACTGTTGGCATCATGTACGATTTAGCTTCGAGAGACATCAAATACCTATCGGGCGTAGGACCACAACGCGCCTCCTTGCTCAACAAGGAGTTGGGGATCTATACTCTCCACGACCTACTCTACTATTTCCCCTACAAGTATGTAGACAGGAGTCGCATCTACAGCATCCATGAGATAGATGCTGCCATGCCCTATATCCAACTGAAAGGCGAGATTGTGAGTTTCGAGACGGCTGGTGAAGGCCGAGGTCGAAGGCTGATAGCCCATTTCACAGATAGCACTGGCTTCGTAGACTTGGTGTGGTTCCAAGGCATCAAGTACCTGCTGAATAGGTATAAGGTACACAAGGAGTATTTGGTATTTGGCAAGCCGTCTGTGTTTAATGGGAGGATAAACATCGCACACCCTGACATTGATGCTGCAGAGGAGGTACAGCCTTCCAACTTAGGGCTCCAGCCTTACTACAATACCACGGAGAAGATGAAACGGAGCATGCTCAACTCACATGCCATCGAAAAGTTGATGGGCACCGTGGTGAAGCAAATCCTAGAACCCATACCTGAAACCCTCTCACCAAAAATACTGCAAGAGCACCATCTGATGCCGCTTACTGAGGCACTGACCAATCTGCACTTCCCCAAAAATGTGGAACTGCTGAAGCAGGCACAGTATCGCATGAAGTTCGAGGAGCTGTTCTATGTGCAACTGAACATCCTGCGCTATGCCAGCGATCGCATGCGGAAATTCCGTGGCTACATCTTCAGCAAGGTGGGTGAGGCTTTCAATACATTCTATAGCCATTACCTCCCCTTTGAACTGACAGGTGCACAGAAGCGCGTCATCAAGGAGGCTCGCAAGGACATGGGCTCTGGCAGGCAGATGAACCGTTTGCTGCAAGGCGATGTGGGAAGCGGAAAGACATTGGTGGCACTGATGTGCATGCTCATTGCCAAAGACAATGGGTTCCAGTCGTGCATGATGGCCCCTACAGAGATACTGGCACACCAGCACTACGAAACGCTGAAAGGATTTCTGAAAGACATGGATGTGCATGTGGAACTCCTCACAGGTTCCATCAAAGGGAAGCGACGCGAGAGCATCCTGCAAGGATTGCTCAATGGTGAGGTGGACATCCTGATAGGTACCCATGCAGTGATAGAAGATACGGTGGAGTTCCATGCCTTAGGATTGGCAATTATCGATGAGCAGCATCGTTTTGGCGTGGCGCAACGTGCCCGCCTATGGAGTAAGAACACCAATCCTCCGCATGTACTGGTAATGACGGCCACCCCTATCCCACGCACTTTGGCCATGACACTCTATGGCGATTTGGATGTATCTGTCATCGATGAATTGCCTCCGGGCAGGAAGCCTGTAGCTACCATACACCAATATGAGAACAGGCGGGCACAGCTTCACGACTTTATCCATGAGCAGGTAGAAAGTGGCAGACAAGCCTACATCGTCTTCCCATTGATTCAGGAAAGTGAGAAGATAGACTTGCAGAACTTAGAGGATGGCTACCTACGCATCAAGGAGGCCTTCCCAGAGTATAATGTCTGCAAGGTGCATGGTAAGATGAAGCCTACCGAGAAAGACGCTCAGATGCAGCAGTTTGTATCTGGAGAAGCACAGATTTTAGTGGCCACTACCGTCATAGAGGTGGGAGTGAACGTACCCAATGCCTCTGTGATGATTATAGAAAACGCTGAGCGCTTCGGACTCTCGCAGCTTCACCAACTTCGTGGCAGAGTGGGTAGAGGAGCCGACCAGTCGTATTGTGTGCTTGTGACCAGCTTCAAGCTTTCTGAAGAAACGCGTAAGCGCATAGAGATTATGGTGCGCACCAATGATGGTTTTGAGATAGCAGAGGCAGACCTAAAACTGCGAGGTCCTGGCGACTTGGAAGGCACGCAGCAAAGTGGCGTAGCCTTCGACCTTAAGATAGCCGATTTGGCTCATGACGGGCAGCTGTTGCAGTACGTCAGAGAGGTGGCACAGGGCATTGTAGAAGCAGACCCGCAAGGGATATTACCAGAGAATGCAGTGCTTTGGAAGCAACTGAAAGCACTCCGCAAAAGCAATGTTAATTGGTCGGCTATTAGCTGAAAGAATGTTAAAACACACCCAGTTAGCAAAAAAAATGCAGAGAAAGGGTGGAGATTCAGAATAAAAACATTACCTTTGCCCAAATCCGTGTTTTAGGAGACTAACGTAATACGCATGAAACATTTAACAAAAATACTTTTAGCAGGGGCCTTGGCAATGTTCAGTGTGAGTGCATTCTCCCAAGATCTGATCGCCGATCAGGCACCTATAGACAAGAAAATCAAGAGCGTGGACTCATTGGCTCTGCAGAAGCAAATCAGAGTGGAGCAGAATGAGTTTCCTGGACTTGATTTGTATCCAGAATGGACGAATAACTACGTCAACTATTCCAATGCAAAGATTCCAGATAGCTATGAGATAGACTTGACGGGATTCTATATGCCTACTCCAAGCACTAAGATTACTGATATCTTTGGTTATCGTCCTCGCAGACGTCGTTCACATGCAGGTTTGGACATCAAGGTGCAAGTAGGTGATTCTATCCACGCTGCTTTCGATGGCAAGGTGCGTGTAGTGCAAGACCAAGGTCGTCAGGGTTATGGCAAGTACATCGTGATTCGTCATGACAATGGACTGGAGACCGTTTATGGTCACTTGTCAAAGCATTTGGTAAAGCCTGACCAACTTGTAAGAGCAGGTGATGTCATTGGCTTAGGTGGCAGCACGGGCCGTTCTACAGGTTCTCATCTCCATTTTGAAACCAGATTCCTTGGTGTAGCTATTAATCCTGCATTGATGTTCGACTTTGAGAAGCAAGACATTGTAGCAGACAGCTATACGTTCCATAAGAATAAGGTAAACGAGAAGAAGACTTCGAAGGCATCTACCAATACGGCAGTTGCTGCTACTGCTACCGCATCTGGCAATTCTTCTGCTGCTTATTACAAGGTTAAGAAGGGCGACAGCCTTTCTAAGATTGCTGCTCAGCAGGGCGTGAGCATCGACAAACTCTGCCAGCTGAACAACATCACACGCAAGTCTATTTTACGCCCAGGACAGCTCTTACGTTGCTCATGACAACAAAATAACGAGATAAATGGGGCACTTTAATATAAATTAGAGTGCCCCATTTCTTTTTTTGCGTTATTATTCCTAACTTTGCACATCATCTGTAAGATTATGAGAGATACGAA
The DNA here is from genome assembly GCA_937891085.1 of uncultured Prevotellaceae bacterium. Taxonomy (GTDB): domain Bacteria; phylum Bacteroidota; class Bacteroidia; order Bacteroidales; family Bacteroidaceae; genus Bacteroides. Next base: position 40,521 of record CALAEY010000012.1, read on the forward strand.
AGAACAATTCAAGAAAGTAATTGCCGAATGCCGTGAATTGTATGCTAAGAAGCTACATGACTACGGTCCGGCATGGCGTATCATGCGCCCCTCTTCCGTCACTGATCAGATATTCATCAAGGCCAATCGCATCAGAAGCATTGAAATCAAGGGGGTGACTATGGTAGATGAAGGCATCTTGCCTGAGTTCATAGGCATTGTGAACTATGGCGTGATAGGACTTATCCAGTTGGAACTGGGTTATGCAGAGAAAGCCGACATCTCTGTAGAGGAGGCATTGAAGCTCTATGACAAATATACAGAGAAAGCGATGAACCTGATGTTTGCGAAGAACCATGACTACGACGAGGCTTGGCGCAGCATGAGGGTGAGCTCATTTACGGACATTATCCTGATGAAGATTTATCGTACCAAGCAGATTGAAAGCCTGGCGGGACACACCTTGGTATCAGAAGGCATAGATGCCAACTTCATGGATATGATAAATTATGCGGTCTTTGGCTTAATAAAGTTGGAGTTTGGAGAAGACTAACTACAAGGAGAGCATCCTCTGGAAGATTCTGGTGAATATCAGCGCTGTGCTTTTGGGACTGGTATTCATCTTCTCTGGTTTTGTCAAGGCGGTAGATCCACTGGGCACTAACTATAAGATACAGGATTATGTGGAAGCCTTCGGCCTGAGCAGATTAGTTCCAGATTTCCTACCGTTGATGCTGTCTGTTACCTTGTGCTGCCTGGAGTTTATGATTGGCATCATGCTGCTTTTCAGAGTGAGAAAACGCATTGCTTCCATCTTGGCATTGGCAATGCTGCTTGTCATGACTCCCCTGACGCTCTACTTGGCACTGACAAACCCCATTTCAGACTGTGGCTGCTTCGGTGATGCCTTGGTACTGACCAACTGGCAGACGTTCTATAAGAATGTGGTGCTGCTTCTGTGTGCCATCGTGGTGTTCATCAGCTATGATAAGTTGGGCAATCTACTCTCCCAGAAAAAAGAATGGATGGTCACTACGTGGTCATTTATCTTCATCCTCGGGATGGCTTTGTATACGTTGTATTACATTCCCGTATTCGACTTCCGTCCATTCAAGGTGGGTGTAAACATTCCTGAAGCGATGGAAATACCCGAAGATGCAGAACTGAGCGAATATGACACCCGCTTCGTGATGGAGAAAGACGGCGTTAGGAAGGAGTTTGGCTTAGATGACTATCCAGACAGCACATGGACGTTTGTGGAGTCTAAGACGGTGCTACTGAAGCAAGGCTACGAACCTCCTATCTATGATTTCTCCCTGATGAGTTACGAGACTGGAGAAGACATGACAGGCGACATTCTGGAGCGCAGAGGATACACCTTCCTGCTGGTGGTCCACAGAGTGGAGGAAGCTGACGACAGTGATATCGACCTGGTAAATGAGATCTTCGACTACTCAGTTGAGCATGGCTATCCCTTCTATGCCTTGACCTCTTCTCCAGCAGAAGAGATTGAGGCCTGGCGTGAGAATACAGGGGCAGAATACGAGTTCTTCTTGGCTGACGACATCGTATTGAAGACTGTAGTACGCTCCAACCCTGGACTGCTATTGCTGAAAGACGGCACCATCTGGAATAAGTGGTCCAACAACAACCTGCCTGACGAGTTTGCCCTGAGTGCGCCTCTGGATCAGGTAGAATTAGGCCAACAGAAAGTGATAAACAATCCGATGAGGTTCTTGATGATATTCCTCATCTTCATTGTGCCACTTTCCCTGCTGTTAGGACAAGACATGATCCTCAAGCAGATGCATAGGAAAAAGAACTGATTATTAACTTTATTATAAAAACAAATGAGAAAGAAAATTGTAGCAGGCAACTGGAAAATGAATCTGGACCTGCAAGAAGGTATTGCTTTGGCAAAAGAGTTGAACGAGGCTTTGACAGCTGACAAACCTAACTGTGATGTTGTGATTTGCACTCCATTCATCCACTTGGCTTCTGTAGCTCCTGTTCTGGATGCTAATCTGATTGGGCTGGGTGCTGAGAACTGCGCTGACAAGGAGAAAGGCGCCTTCACTGGTGAAGTATCTGCCAAGATGGTTAAGAGCACTGGTGCACAGTATGTGATTCTGGGTCATTCTGAGCGTCGTGAGTACTACAAGGAGACTCCTGAGATCCTGAAGGAGAAGGTTCTGCTGGCTCTGGTCAATGGTCTGAAAGTAATCTTCTGCATCGGTGAGAGCCTGGAAGAGCGCGAGGCCAACAAGCAGAATGAGGTTGTTAAGGCTGAGTTGGAAGGCAGTGTATTCAACCTGAGCGCTGAAGACTTCGCTAAGATTGTCATCGCTTATGAGCCAATCTGGGCCATCGGTACTGGCAAGACTGCTACTGCTGATCAGGCAGAGGAGATCCACGCTTACATCCGTGGTTGCGTGGCAGAGAAGTATGGCAAAGAGGTTGCAGAGAACACCTCTATCCTCTATGGTGGTAGCTGCAAGGCAAGCAATGCTCCTGAGCTGTTCGCAAAGCCTGACATCGACGGTGGCTTGATCGGTGGTGCTTCACTGAAGTGCGCTGATTTCAAGGGTATCATTGATGCTTGGAAGAAATAAGATTACAACCAGAAAGATCGTGCCAGCTAATTGGCTGGCATGGTCTTTTCTATTTACAACCAACAGAGAGTAAGGTCATGAAGAAATTTATTGCACTCCTGGCATTCCTGATGATACAGGCATGCATCTGCATTTACGCCCAGAGTATCATCGACCACCTGCAGCAAAACGGTGCAGGCTTGGGCAATGTGACCATTCATCAGGATGATGACATCGCTGCTCTTCTGAGTTCGGACTTAGCATCGGCCAAAGGCAACCGTTCCACTACATCTGCCACAGTCAAGAAGCAAGGCTACAGAGTACAAGTCTATGTAGGCAACAATACCAGAGCCTCAAAGAACGAAGCCAGCAAGATTGCTTCAGATGTAAGGAATAAGTTCCCAGACATGCCAGTATATGCTATGTTCAATCCTCCACGTTGGCTCTGCCGTGTGGGCGATTTCAGAACCATCGAAGAAGCTCATGCAGCGATGAGAGAGATTAAGAAGCAAGGGAATTTCAGAGAAGTTTCCGTAGTCAAGGATCAGATTGTTTTACCACTAGAATAAGCATGTTAAGTAAGGAAGAAGTCAATTCTCCGGCATTGCTGGAGTTGCAGAAGCATTATAGCAGGATTATCACCCTACTGGGTGAGGATGTACGTCGCGAAGGATTAGTCAAGACTCCCGAGCGTGTGGCGAAAGCCATGATTACGCTGACAAGAGGATATGAGTTAGATCCTCGGGAAGTGTTGTTGTCTGCCCGCTTCAGAGAAGACTATAAGCAAATGGTGATTGTTAAGGACATTGATTTCTTCTCACTCTGCGAACATCACATGCTCCCTTTCTATGGGAAAGCACACGTGGCATATATTCCTAATGAGTATATCACAGGCTTGAGCAAAATTGCTCGCGTGGTGGACATTTTCTCTCATCGCCTGCAAGTGCAGGAGCGCATGACGACACAGATTAAAGAATGCATTCAGGAAACCCTCAATCCTATGGGGGTCATGGTGGTGTTGGAAGCCAAGCATATGTGTATGCAGATGCGGGGAGTAGAAAAGCAAAACTCCATCACTACAACGTCTGATTTTACAGGAGCATTCAATCAAGCCAAGACCCGCGCGGAGTTCATGGACTTGATACGCAACAAGTCATAAGCTCAGCACTACCCTTTCGCCTAAATTCTTGGCCATTTTATTCTTCACTTCCATAAGTGAGGAGTATTCTGTCATGATAGCATTGCATTGCTTTTCATCCTTAGAGACTTCAGGGTCTTGTAGTTGTCTACTGAGATATTTCAAACGGGCAGATACAACGGCATACTTGAAGTTTGTTACCAGTATAGGTACCAGCTCCAACAAACGATCCTCATCATTCACCACCGTCTGGTTCTTATAATGGTATTTGCTGAGTTGATATCTGTTAGATACCAGATTCACAGCCATTCGACTGATTTCTGGATTAGCATGATTGATAAAGAAATGTTCTGAATTGAAGCCTTCGTCATCCTTATGAACCTCCGCTTCCTCTAGAATAAGCTGATAAACAGGATGATGGAACTTGAGGTCATCACGCCTAAGTTCCTGTGAGATATAGGCTATCACACTGATTGCCTCACTTATCTCAGCCTTATCCTTTTCTTTCTCACACATCACGCGTCCACCATAGCGTACAATAATCTCTGCCAACATCCGTTCATAAGCCTCGAACTCTTTAGTAGACTTATCAGCAACAGAAGGTGGCGTAAGTGTTTCTTCTGGAGCATGCCACTCCTCTGGAGATGGCGGAGGGACGACCTCCTCTGACTGGCCTTGTGGCTTATCTGCCACAGGTACATTCTGCCCTCTGTTACGCTCTCGCTCCTTGCGTTTAGCCTCATCATCTGCATGTTTCTCCCTGCGCTTGGCCACCTCGCTAACCAGAATCTTGTCGTCCATCTGCAGCATCTGGGCACATTCCTTGATATAGATATCACGCACGATAGCCTCTGGGATCACAGAGATGCTCTCCATCAAACTGCCTATGAGTTCTGCCCGCTTAATAGGATCCCTCTCTGCATCACGCATCAACAGCTTGGTCTTAAAGCGTATGAAGTCAGTCTCGTTCTGCTCTATGAACTCTTGATATTCTGTGGCATTGTGCTTACGAGCGAAAGAATCTGGATCATCCCCATCAGGCAGCAGACAGACTTTCACATTCATGCCTTCTGCCAACAACAGATCTGTACCACGAAGGGCAGCATGAATTCCAGCCTCATCACCATCATACAGCACCGTGATATTGCTAGTGAAACGATGTATCAATCTTATCTGAGCCTCTGTAAGAGCCGTACCGCTAGAAGCCACCACGTTCTCTATGCCACTCTGATGCATAGAAATCACATCCGTATATCCTTCTACCAAGAAGCAACGGTCCTTCTTCATGATGGCCTGCTTGGCGAAATAGAGACCATAGAGGTTGTTACCCTTCGTGAAGATCTCACTCTCAGGTGAATTGACATACTTTTGTGCCACGCCCTTGGTCTCACGAGAAAGCACACGCCCACCAAAAGCCACCACCTTACCACTCAGCGTATGGAAGGGGAAGATGACACGCCCCCAGAAACGATCACGCAAACGATGATCATCTGTCTCAAAACAGAGTCCCGTCTTGATCAGCCCATCCTTCTTATAACCACTCTTCAAGGCCTCAGTGGCCAAGGCATCACGACTCTCCAGAGAATAGCCCAACTGGAACTTCTCAATAATATCATCCCTAAAGCCACGTCCACGGAAATAGGCCAATCCCACATTTCGCCCCTCTTCACTCTCATGAAGCTGACGTTTGAAATAGTCACGTGCAAACTGGTTGACCGTGAACAAACCTTCTCTCTCTGATTGGCTCTGCCGTTCTTCATCAGAAAGCTCACGCTCCTGAATCTGAATATTGTATTTATTGGCTAAATAACGCAAGGCATCAGGCCATGACATCTGCTCATGCTCCATCACGAAACCTGCAGCATTACCTGCCTTTCCGCAGGCAAAACACTTGAAAATACCTTTGGCAGGTGACACGTACATGGAAGGCGTTTTGTCGTCATGAAACGGACAAAGACCCACATAGTTCACGCCTCGCTTCTTCAGCGTGACAAAGTCGGATACCACATCCACTATCTGAGCGGTATCCAGAATACGTTCTACTGTGGGTCGATCTATCATAACAAGAGCAAAGATAGTAAAAAAATGGTCTCTTTACAAGACATTCTTACGAATCTTTTCAAGGTATTGCTTCATGCCAGACTCGTCCTTCTGTTCGATGATCTCCAGTAATTCCTTGAGTTCCTTGCGGATGTTCTCCACCTGATGCTGCGTACGCGGATTGAAAAGAATCTCACGGAGCAGATAGTCATCTTCGTTCAGCACCCCATGAGCGATGGCCAAGTGCTTCTTGAACGTCGTACCAGGGGCATCTTGATGCTTCATCACAGCAGCAAAGACAAAGGTAGATACAAATGGGATAGACAGCGAATAGGCCACAGTCTCGTCATGTTCCTCAAATGTATATTCAAAGATGCGCAGGTTCAGCTGTTGATAGAGATCCTTGAAGAAGATGCGCCCCAAATGATCACCCTCCTTAATGATGATAGCACTCTCATTACTCAAGTTGCTCAGATTGGCAAAGGTTGGGCCGAACATCGGATGGCTGCTCACATAGCGGAAACCACTTTGCTCATAAAACTCTTTCATGCCCGTCTTCACACTGGTGATGTCACTTAGGATGCAGTCTTTAGGGAGAAGAGGCATCACCAAGCGAAAAGCATCCAACGTATGGTTCAGAGTCACTGCATTGAGAACCAGTTCAGGAGCAAACTGCTTAATCTCCTCCACTGTCGTAAAACGATAGGTATGGTAAATGAATCTCAAACTTTGAGGATTCGTATCGAATACAGCCACCTCATGCTGGAAACTCAACACATCTGCAAAGAAGGTGCCCATCTTTCCGGCACCAAGAATCAGAATTCTCATAATTCCTTATTATTTATTCAATATTTCCAATTGTTGACGAACACTCTCACTATGGATTGCCTCAAAGACAATGCGTACGAACTCAGAACCCAGTCCACAGAGGGCACCCTGAGAACCACGTTTCTCCAAAATCTCATTATAACGGCCAGTCTGTACGATAGCCATGTTGTGTTCCTTCTTATAAGTACCTATCTCACGTGCCACACGCATACGTTTAGCTAACTCTTGGATAAGGCTTTCATCACAAGCATCTATCTGCTTTCTGAGTTCAGAAAGGCTCTCTGTGGTATAAGTCACTTCACGGATCACAAGCAGATTTAGGATATAGTCCAAGATATCTGGAGTCACCTGTTGTGCCGCATCGCTCCATGCTGTATCTGGGGCACAGTGGCTTTCTATGATAAGGCCATCGAAGCCCATATCCATAGCTTGCTGACACAGAGGAGCTATCAGTTCACGCTTCCCACCAATATGGCTTGGATCACAGATGATAGGCAAAGCTGGGATACGACGACGCAGTTCAATAGGAATATGCCAAAGCGGCATGTTACGATAGATCTTTTTCTCACTGGAAGTGAATCCACGATGAATGGCCGCCAGACGCTTGATGCCTGCATTGTTCAGGCGCTCCATAGCCCCTATCCAGAGTTCCAAGTCTGGATTGACAGGATTCTTCACTAGCACAGGAATATCCACCCCTTTCAGTGCATCAGCGATTTCCTGCATGGCAAAAGGATTGGCAGAAGTACGGGCACCTATCCAGAGAAGATCTATTCCTGCCTTCAATGCCGCCTCCACATGTCTGGAATTTGCCACTTCGGTAGTGACATACATACCCGTTTCAGCTTTTACACGCTTCATCCACTCCAAGCCAGGTTCTCCTACGCCCTCAAAGCCTCCTGGCTTCGTGCGTGGTTTCCAGATACCTGCCCTGAATATCTTAATTCCATTCTTTGCCAATGCGGTGGCTGTTGTCATCACTTGTTCTTCTGTCTCTGCACTGCATGGGCCGGCTATCACCAGCGGGCGTTCTTCACTCACGCCTTGCAGTTTGATGGGTTGTAAATCTAACTCCATAATCTATTATTTTAATGTTTTTATTCTTTCCAATGCCTCTTGCAGGCGCTCATCCTTGCAACAAAGGGAGATGCGGACATAGCGTTTCCCATTGCTTCCGAAGATGAATCCTGGGGTAATGAACACTTTGGCTTCATGCAGCACTCGCTCTGTCAGTTCTTCCACATCGGCATAGCTATCTGGGATCTTACCCCACAAGAACATGCCGACTTGCTTTTCATCATAGGTGCACCCCAGTGCATGCATGATCTCTCCAGCTAAAGCCCTACGACGGCGGTAGTTGGCATTGTTGCCTTCATACCAATCTGCTTCTGCTTCCAGTGCTGTGGCTGCAGCCAACTGCATGGCACGGAACATACCACTGTCTATGTTGCTCTTCACTTTCAGCACCCAACTGATGAAATCTGCATTGGAGGCCAGCATACCGATACGCCAACCAGGCATATTATGTGCCTTACTCATACTATTGAACTCTATGCAGCAGTCCTTGGCGCCTGGTACACTGAGGATACTCAGCGGATGATCATTCAAGATGAAACTATAAGGATTATCGTTCACAATGACGATATCTTTCTCTTTAGCGAGTCTTACCAGCCGTTCATAAAGCTCTGGTGTAGCATTCGTTCCTGTCGGCATGTGAGGATAGTTGGTCCACATCAGCTTCACCCTACTCATATCCATCTGCTCCAACTGCTCAAAATCTGGCAGCCAGCCATTCTCCTCCTTTAGGTCGTAATACGCCACCTCTGCTCCCAGAATCTTACTCAGCGATGTATAGGTTGGATAGCCTGGATTAGGCACCAGCACTTGCTCACCAGGATTGACAAAAGCAAGCGTCACATGCAGAATACCCTCTTTAGAACCAATGAGGGGCTGAATTTCTGTCTGCGGATTGAGTTCCACTCCATACCATTTACGGTACCAGTCGGAAAAACCCTGACGCAGCTCTGGAATGCCTACATAAGGCATATATCCATGACCGTTAGGATTCTTTGCCTCCTCACACAAGCGATTGATAGCCTTCTCTGATGGTGGCATGTCCGGACTGCCAATGCCCAAGCTGATGACATCCTGCCCCTCGGCATTCATACGAGCTACCTCCTTCAGCTTTCGTGAGAAATAGTATTCACTCACGCTGGCCAACCTATCGGCTGGCTGTATTTTAGATGCTTGATTTCCCTGCTTCATATTCTCCAAGTATTTTAAGTTCTTTTGTCAGCGGAGTGATGGCACTCACACTTTGCTTATATCTCAAGATGTTGTTAAACTCCACATCCACATAGAACTGGTATTCCCACTCCCTGCCGATGATGGGCAACGACTGAATCTTAGTCAGATTGATTTGATAGAAAGAAAGGATGCTCAGCACTTGCGACAGACTACCTTCATGGTGCGGAAGCGTGAATACCAGACTGGCCTTATTGAAGGTGCCTTTCTGTTTCAGTTCATCAGCTTGCCACGGATCAGCCACAACCAAGAAGCGGGTGAAGTTATGCTTGTTGGTCTCTATCCCCTCTTGCATGATTTTCATGCCATAGTATTCACCTGCTGCCTTAGAGCAGATGGCCGCATGTCCATGCAGGTTGTCCCGCTTGATGACCATCGCACTCAGAGCTGTGTCTTCCGTCTCTACTACTTTCACTTTGGGATGCCTTGCCAGAAACTCACGGCATTGCATCAGGGCTATAGGGTGAGAGTTCACTTCAGTAATGTCATCCCAGTCATCCTCAGGCAAGCATACCAAGCTATGCGAAATGCGCAGCTTATGTTCCCCCACTATCTGGACACCGCTCTGCTTCAGCAGTTCGTAGTTGTGCAAAAGGCTGCCCGCAATGGTATTCTCTATGGCGCAGAGCCCTATCACATTGCTGTCATCTTTGATGGCATCGAAGACTTCCTCGAAAGTCGAACAACATACCAGCTCCACTTCCTCATCTGGGAAGTACTGATGAGCTGCCACATCGTGGTATGAACCGATGCCTCCTTGTATCGCTATCTTCTTCATATTTGGTCATTAAAAAATCCCACTCAATCAGATTGAGCGGGATTCATATGTTCTATTATTCTTTATCTCTCTGTTCTTAAGCGTCACTCTCACTTGACACATACAAACTCCCGCTCTACTTTCTGGCTAAAGTAAAAGTAATAAAAGAAGTAATATGCGTAAGTAAACAAGTTCTTCATCGCTTCATTTTTAATAACTGGCTACAAATGTAGCACTTTTTTCTCAATCGCAAGCAAAATGCACTATTTTTTTCAAATAAACTGACATTTTTGGTCATCACAGCCCTAAAACATCGCGTTTTTCCATACCTCCTATCGCATAGTTGGGCATATCCTCATTATCTATGTTCAAGGCTGCCGCTTCCTCTTCCAGCTTCTTAGCCTCTTCCTCGTTGCCCTCAGCCTTCAGGATAGCCAGCAAGCCAGTATAGGCCTCTTTGTGGAACGGATCTATTTCTATAAGGTGTCGATAGTCAGCCTTCGCCTTCTCCATATCGCCTGTAACTGTATGATAAATATGAGCACGAAGGTAAAGAGCAGTTTCCTCTTCACTATTCAAGGCCAATACCTCTTTAATATCATCCATAGCCTGCGCTGTCTGGCTAGCTTTCAGAGAAACTTCGGCACGCAGATTTCTGGCTTCTATGAAGTCTGGTCTCAGTTCAATGGCCTTAGTCAGTGACTCTGTTGCAGAATCCAGTTGCCCCAAAGAGTCTTCTGCCCTGCCCTGGAGGAAGTAAGCCAAAGGATTCTGCGCATCGCATTCTACTGCTTTCATGGCAGCCGTCTTCATGGCATCATATTGCTCTGTCATGTAAAGAATGTTGGTCAATGCAATGCGGACATCCACCAATTGAGGCTCCAGCTCCGTCATACGCTCCAAGACTTCCTGAGCCTCGTCCAACCTATTCAGACTGATAAGAGCAGACGACTTGAAACTCAATGTCTCAAAATCTTCTTTCAGGTTCAATGCCTCATCAAAGCAACGCAAAGCATAGTCCAAGCGCCCCATGCGCTGAGCTCTCACGCCATCAAACTTCAGTATATCGAAGTTCTTCTCTTCCTTTCGCTGATTATCTTCCTGCTTCTCCTCACTGCCCGTGAAGAGTGACTTCCAAAATCCCATGTCTTCTTCTATTGATTATTGAACCTTAATGCATCTCTACCACTTTAGTGGCAGGCATCTCCAGATTTCGCTTGTCTACCTGACGGACCACTGCCGTAGCAAACTGGAGGAATGCCTGGCCAGTCATCGTATTGGCATCCAGTGCTACTGGCTCACCCGCATCCCCACTTTCGCAGATGCTCTGCACCAAAGGAATCTGTCCAAGCAAAGGCACATTCATCTCCTCAGCCAGATGCTTCACACCCTCACGACCAAAGATATAATACTTATTCTCAGGCAGTTCGGCGGGTGTAAACCAAGCCATATTCTCCACCAATCCGAGGATAGGCACATTCACCTGCTCATTCTGGAACATGTTGATGCCCTTACGCGCATCGGCCAGAGCCACTTGCTGAGGAGTGCTGACCACAATGGCACCTGTCAAGGCAATGTTCTGCACGGTAGTGAGATGAATATCGCTGGTACCGGGAGGCAAGTCTATGAGGAAATAATCCAATTCTCCCCAGTTGGCATCACCCAGAAGTTGCTTCAAGGCATTGCTTGCCATACCACCACGCCACAGAGTTGCCTGATCAGGATCAACGAAGAAACCTATAGAGAGCAACTTGATGCCATACTTCTCCACAGGGACGATGAGGTCACGCCCATTGATATGCTCAGCATAGGGACGGGCATCTTCTACATGAAACATCTTAGGCATAGAAGGACCGAAGATATCAGCATCGAGCAGACCAACCTTGAAGCCCAGCTTCGTGAGGGCAATGGCCAGATTGGCAGCTACCGTGCTCTTTCCTACGCCACCCTTACCGCTGGAGATGGCGATGATATTCTTCACGCCAGGCAGCATCTCTCCTGCCTTTGGAGGAGGTGCCTGACGACTCTCTGTGGTGATATTTACCTGTACCTCAGGAGACACATAGGTATGAATAGCCGTCTCAGCCGCCTTCACCACTGAGCGCATGAAAGGATCGGTACTTTTTTCAAATACCAATGAAAAACTCACAGACATGCCGTCGATTCTCATATTATCGGCCAGCACACCTGCTTCAATCAGATTTTTCCCACTTCCAGGATAGCGCACTGTCTGCAGTGCCTCTTTTATCAGATTTGGATAAAGTGTCATATACTCAATTTCGTTATAGTCTGGCAAAGATAGTGTTTTTCAGCGAAAGCACACCATCTGCACTACAAAAACTTGTTAAGCCTCTGCTTCGCATTTTAGGCCTCACACTTCACAGATGGCATCTATAAACCTGTATTTCAATCGTTTAAGGGCGTGAAGTGTGCTCACTGACACTTCACAACTCTTCACGCTTTTGACTTTAAACCTGATTTTTGTTGACTCTGCTGCGAAGTGTTGTGAAGTGTTTTCGTCAACACTTCACACTCGTTACTCGCTGTCTATTAGACAGTTAAGAGGCCTCTGTGAAGTGTGAAGACTAAAACAGAGAGCAGAGCCTTCAGTTAGTGGCGCTAAAGCGGTGGTTTAGGGTACCTAAATGGCTGATCAGTGATGCTAAGTGGCAGCTCTAGAAAGACGAAGTTACGGCTCGCTGCCTTTGAAGTTACGGCAATCTAAGCCTTAGATTACGTTTCGTCTTTTTTGCGCCTGTGCACAGAAAAAATTGTACCTACGCATAGGCGCAAATATTCCCTAACGTACAAAAATTTATTTTGTAACTAGGAAAAAATATTTTCCTAACTGGCGCGTAAAAAATTCCCAACTGGCGCATAATTAGAAAGTTTTATAGGGTATGCGCAGATGTTGTCCACGCAACTCGTCAAGTTTCTTCTGGTCAAGGGGTCCCTCATTCCACATCTTGTCAATAGCTTTCTGGGCTCGCTCTGCAAAAAAGAGTGAGAGTGTGAGCCGCAGTGCATCAAGATCCTCCTGCGACGTAACATTTGCCGCTGCGTTCATGAGTTCCAATTGAGCCTTTTCTGAGTAGCTCATAAGTTTTTTCATTTAGATATCCATTGCAAAAATTGAATGGATTTTACTTATCCCTGACAGAAGTTGAATGTTTAGATGAACCACCATTTTTGGATAAGATTCATTTACAAGGAAAAGATTTAGGCTACCATGTTTTTCTATTTCCAAATCTTTTCTTTACATTTGCAAATGTATCGGATAGTCGTCCATATTTGAGACACTTGAAGAAGCTGGTAAGACTACCTTAAAGAAGGTACCGATACTTTTTTGTGGAATTAATAATCCATGTGGTGATAAGTTCCTAAAGGCTTAATAGCGTTCCTTAAATGGTGTTTTATGCAACAAATCAAAGATATTTCTTTCAAAAATACGATGATTATGTCTATTACAGGCTGTCTTAGATGACACATTTTAGGTTTAGGAACTTATCACCACACGGAGAAATATTTTTCCTTAGTTAGAGAAAACTTTTTCCTGTGCACAGGAAAAAGTGTTGGTGTGCACACGCGCAAATCATAGGCTGGGTAGTAGCAAAACGAGGGTTTGCCGTAACCAACGAAGCACTTTGCCGTAACCTAAGTACTAGAATGTGCGTTTTACCCACACTCCTACACCAGACAGTTTTAACATGCTGATTATAAGAGCTTTGAGTGGGTGTAGGTAAAATAAAAAGCCATCCACTCCCAAGGTCTGGGAATGAATGGCTATGTATTAGAACAATTCTACTATTCTCAGGTGAGGATCACCAGCGCTTCGCGTGCTCCATGGGCACCCTTCACGAGGGCAGACTCAATATCTGCAGTCTTAGAAGGGCCTGAAATGAAGGTGGCAAAGTTGTAAGGGATGTCCTTGATGCGAGCATAGGCATCGGCCATGGTATCCACCACGTTCTTGCGGTCGAGCAGGATGACCAGTGCCTCGGAGATGAAGTAGATGGATTTATACTTCACCGTCTGCGGAATCCATACGCAGCCATTCTCTGCCACGCCTATCTCGCCACGGATGATGGCCAGGTCGGTGCCGTTCAGCTCCTGCGGACGCTCTACCTCATCGGGGTTGAAGGTGGCGCAAGTGATCTCTGGCAGGTTGCTGGCTATGCGTGGCAGACTGCCAAAGCGCTGACGGATAAGCTCATTGACATCCTGTCCCTCTTCCAGCAGCACAGCCTCACCACCAGTGATGGCACTGGCCTTGATGAACTGCTGCAGGGTGTCAGGATACTTGATGGTATTGACCTTCCACGTGGGGAAGTCGTACTTCTGCCCCGTGTTCTTGCGAATCTTCGCTAATATTTCTTCTTTGCTACTCATTTCTTGTCCTCCTGTACTTTATGATTCTTCCACATGGCGTTGAACGACTCCTTGGCAAAGTCGGGCAGCTCACGCCCCTTGCCCCAGTCGTTCAGGTTGATATACTTCACGAAGCGCGGGGTGATGTTCACCAGCGGACCTGCGCTCATGGCGGCATTGAACATCCACGGATGCTCGAAGAGCACCTTCATGCCCTTGGACATGGCCTTCTTCATCTTGTCGGCCTTGCCCCAGCTGTCGAGCTGCTGACGCCACTTATACACTTGCTCACCAAGATCCACCTTGGCAGGGCAGACGTTAGAGCAAGAGAGGCAGAGTGAGCAGGCAGACACGTTGTCGTAGTACTTCAGCGGATCGTGCACCATACCGAGGTTGATGCCGATAGGGCCTGGTATGAAATAGGTGTATGAATAGCCACCCGTGCGACGATAGACTGGACAGGTGTTCATGCAGGCTCCACAACGGATGCAGTTCAGAATCTTCACATGGTCTGGCTGACCCAGGATGTCACTACGTCCATTGTCCACGATGATGATGTGGTATTCACGATCATCGCCTTCCTCCTTACGAGGTCCACGGAAGTGGGAGGTGTAGGTGGTGGTAGGCTGACCAGTGCCACAACGTGCCAAGAGGCGGGTGAACACGCCAAGTGCCTCCATGTTGGGCACTATCTTCTCGATGCCAAAGGCAGAGATATTCAACTTAGGATGCGACATACCCATGTCGGCATTTCCCTCATTGGTACAAACCACCACATCACCTGTGCTGGCCACGGCAAAGTTGCCACCTGTCATGGCTGCATCGGCATTGAGGAAGTGCTCACGCAGGTTGCGTCGAGCCGCATGCGTCAGGTAGGTAGGATCGCAGTTGCCTGGTTCCGTGCCCATCTCCTTCTCGAAGCACTTGCCTATCTGCTCCTTCGTGACGTGCAGGGCAGGCATCACCACATGGCTGGGAGCCAGGTGCATCAGCTGCAGGATGCGCTCACCAAGGTCGGTCTCTATGGCATCTATGCCACGCTCTATGAGGTAAGGATCGAGTCCGCACTCCTCAGAAAGCATGGATTTACTCTTCACGAACTTCTTCACGCCATGACTCTTCAGTATGTCGTAGATGGTCTGGCAGTATTCTTCAGCATCCTTGGCCCAATGCACGATGGCACCGTTCTTGGTGGCATTCTCCTCAAACTGGAGCAGCATCTCGTCAAGGTGGCTGTTGGTGTACATCTTATAGTCATGTGCCATCTGGCGGAGTTCCTCCCACTCTGGCACTTCGTCTCTCATCTTGTCTCGCTTCACACGCACGCCCCAGAAGGTGGCGTTGTGGTGATTCACCTTCTCACGGTCTTGAAGGTACTTCTCAGCGGCTATGGAATGTTTGGTACTCATAATTCAGAAGCTAAAATTTCAACAATGTGGATAATCTTGATGGGCAGGTGCTCACGCTTGATGATGCCCTCCATGTGCATGAGGCAGGAGCTGTCGGCACCAGTGATGTACTCTGCACCCGTCTCACGATGATGGCGTATCTTATCCTGACCCATGCAGACAGAGACTGCCTGCTCTTCTACAGCGAACATGCCGCCGAATCCGCAGCACTCATCAGGGAACTCTGGCTCGAACACCTCAATGCCCTCCACCATATTGAGCAAGTCGCGCAGCTTATTATAATAAGGTGCGTTCAGCTCGCTGGGACGAGAGAGGCCCAACTCACGCACGCCATGGCAACTGTTGTGGATGCTCACCTTGTGAGGGAACTTCGCCTTCAGGCTGGTGGGCTTCACCACATCGTGGATAAACTCACAGATATCATAAATCTTCTCTGCGCTCTTGCATTTCAGGCCTTTCTTGGCCATAATGCCTGGATGATACAACTTGGTGAAAGCCACACAACTGGCTGAAGGACCTACCACATAGTCGTAGCCCTTGAACTTCTCCTCGAAAGAGATAGCCAGATTGGCAGCCTCATCCTCAAAGCCCGCATTCGCCATAGGCTGTCCGCAGCACGTCTGGTCCACAGGATAGTCTACGTCAAGTCCCAGGCTTTTCAGCAACTTGTAAGACGCCACGCCTACCTTTGGATAGACGGCGTTGATGTAGCATGGGATAAACAATCCGATTTTCATAGTATTAAAAATTAGTTAATCATTATTACAGAAATCTTTATTAAACACCTGCCAAGGTTTGTTCTCAAAGATTAGATGATACAAAAATACAAATTATTATGTCTTTAGCAAGGGAAAAGGGGAAAAAAATGGGCTGGATGCTAAAAAATCATTCTTTCTGGAAGATATTTTACGAAAATGTTTTGGCATTTCCGACCAAAAGCGTACTTTTGTGTAAATTTTGGTAAACTATAATGACAAACGAAGAAAGAGAGCAGCTTAGTGTATTTGAGGCACGTGTCAGACATCTGATGTTTCTTCATGATGAGCTGAAGACTCAGCACGCTCAGTTGAAAACGACGCTGGAAGAGCGGGAACAGACCATCGCACAGCTTCAGACTGAGTTGCAGACACTTCATGAGCGTTATAGCAACCTGAAACAAGCTTTGACAATCAGCCTTGATGGCTCTGACGTGAAGGAGACACGCCAGGAATTGTCAAGATTAGTGCGTGAAATCGACAAGTGCATCACCATGCTGGTAAATGATTAACTAATAAGGAGGATGATGTATGGACGATAAGATAAGAATCAACTTGCAGATGGCAGACACCACCCTGCCCCTCACCATCAGACGCGAAGAGGAGGAGATGGTGCGTAAGGCTGCCAAGCAGGTAGACACTTTGCTGAATGCGTATAGAGACCGATACAAGAGCAACATCACGGAGCGCACGGCACTGGTGATGGTAGCTTACCAGCTTTCTCTGAGCAATCTTCAGAAGGAGGCTCGGAATGATACGGAACCTTATACGACTAAGATAAAAGAGCTGACCAAATTGCTGGAGGAGTATATCTCGAAAGAATAATATGCTGCCAGAGACATAAGGAAGGCTCCTTAGACTTATTGGAGAAGAGATCGCGCACTGCTTTGAAAGCATCCCCATGTGGGCTGTTTTCTCACGGTGCGTTTTTATTTATATTAATTTTTAGAGCAATGATACTGACAATAATTATCGGAATCATCTGTCTGGCCATAGGCGCTGGCGTGATGCTGTTCATACAGAAACGACTGCTCAGGGCAAAGACGGAGGCCATACTGCAAGAGGCAGAGGCTGAAGCAGAGGGGATAAAGAAGAACAAGCTGCTGGAGGTGAAGGAGAAATTCCTCAACAAGAAAGCTGATCTGGAAAAGGAGGTGCAGCAGCGTAACCAGAAGATTCAGCAGGCTGAGAACAAACTGAAACAGCGCGAAATGGTGATCAACCAGCGCCAAGAGGAAATTCAGAAGCGCAAGGCAGAGAATGATGCCTATCGTGACAACCTGGCCAACCAGCAGACCCTTCTCAATAAGAAGAAGGAGGAACTGGACAAGCTCACCCAGCAGGAGATTGTGAAGCTGGAAGCCATCTCAGGCCTGAGTGCTGAGGAGGCTAAGGAGCGTCTGATAGAGTCTCTGAAAGAGGAGGCCAAGACGCAGGCGCAGGCTTACATCAACGACATCATGGACGATGCCAAGCTGAACGCCAGCAAGGAGGCCAAGCGCATCGTGATACAGAGCATCCAGCGTGTGGCCAGCGAAACTGCCATAGAGAACTCCGTAACGGTATTCCACATTGATTCTGATGAGATCAAGGGACGCATCATAGGTCGTGAGGGTCGTAACATCCGTGCCTTGGAGGCTGCCACAGGTGTGGAGATCATCGTGGATGATACACCAGAGGCCATCGTGCTTTCTGCCTTCGACCCTGTGCGTCGTGAGGTGGCTCGTCTGGCTCTGCACCAGTTGGTGACAGATGGCCGTATCCACCCTGCCCGCATCGAGGAGGTGGTGGCCAAGGTTCGCAAGCAGGTGGAGGAAGAAATCATCGAAACAGGTAAGCGCACCACCATCGACCTGGGTATTCATGGCTTGCATCCTGAGCTTATCCGCATCATTGGTAAGATGAAGTATCGTTCATCCTATGGCCAGAACCTGCTGCAGCATGCGCGTGAGACGGCCAACCTCTGTGCTGTGATGGCCTCAGAGCTGGGCTTGAATCCTAAGAAGGCCCGCCGTGCTGGTCTGCTGCATGATATAGGCAAGGTGCCAGATGACGAGCCAGAACTGCCACATGCTATCCTTGGTATGAAGATCGCAGAGAAATATAAGGAGAAACCTGATATCTGCAATGCCATTGGTGCGCACCACGACGAGGTGGAGATGACCAGCTTGCTGGCTCCTATCGTGCAGGTATGCGATGCCATTTCTGGTGCCCGTCCAGGTGCCCGTCGTGAAGTGGTAGAGGCTTATATCAAGCGTCTGAATGATCTGGAGCAGTTGGCAGCTTCTTATCCAGGTGTGACGAAGTCGTATGCCATCCAGGCGGGTCGTGAGCTCCGCGTTATCGTAGGTGCCGACAAGATAGACGACCAGCAGACGGAGAGCCTGTCAACAGAAATCGCTAAGAAGATTCAGGATGAGATGACCTATCCAGGACAGGTGAAGATCACCGTCATCCGTGAAACGCGTGCCATAAGCTACGCGAAGTAAGACTATATAATAAGGTATAAAATAAGGCTGGGGTTATGCACACGTTTGCATAGCTCCAGCCTCTGTTTTTATGTTACAAAACATATTTTGAGCGAAAATAATACCTATCTTTGCATCGACAAAACCAATAAACAGGTATTTTATTATGGTAACTACAACCGCTTTCCAAATGGTGGAGAGCATTAAAAACGAGAGAACTATGAAACAGAATGTAAATGAAATTTCTATGTTGCAGTATCGCATCAAGCGCTACCAGACAATGAGAAAAGGCACCATGTGCCAGGTATTAAAAACAAGATTGGAGAAGCTGCTCGCTGAGCAGCAAGCTCAAGTGAATAACTAATTAAAGCTATTATTTATTAATAGAGAAAGGATTTACGTATTATATATAGAAACTCCCGCTACTCTTGAAGCAGCGGGAGTTTTTGTTTTCTATGCAGATGGAAGCACTATGCTGCGAGCAGCACCATGAGTCCGCCCAGCAATACATAGAGCACAGCGTAAGGCAGTGCCTGCTTCAGGATGTCACCATCCTTGCCTTGCATATCGCAGGAAGCCGTAGCGATGGCGATGCTCTGCGGAGAGATCATCTTACCACCCGTGGCACCTGTGGTATTGGCAGCTACCAACCAGTTGGTCTCCGAACCTGGAGCATAGCCCAGCTGTCCTGCCACATTGGCCTGCAGCTTAGCAAAGAGAATGTTGCTGGAGGTATCAGAACCTGTCACGAAGGTACCGATGGCACCAATCAACGGAGCAAAGAACGGATAGAAGCTACCTGTAAGGGCAACCAGTCCTGTAGCGATGGCTGCTATCATGCCCGCATAGTTCATCACAGAGGCCAGTGAAATCAAGCTGATGATGGTGATGACGGTATTACGCAGATTCACCACGGTCTTAGCCAAGACTTTCATCAAAGTACCAAAGCTTACGCCCTGAATCAAACCACCGATCACGGCACCGAGGAAGAGCATCAAGCCAGCATTGCTGATCCAGCCGAACTTGATGGTGGAGCCTACGATTGGCAGATGTACCACAGACACCAAGTGGCTGTTGAGGAACTTATTGATAGGTGGGCACAGAGCACCTGAGAGCAGGATGAATATCAAGATAAACAGATAGACGCTCCAAGCACGGAAAGTCTCTGCAGCGGTATAGCTCTTCTTGTGCTCCTTCTTTTCCGCCTTCTTGGTAAACAGCTTCGCATAGATAATGATGGCAATGATGGCAGCGATACTACCAATGATGGCAGGGGTCTCTGCGCCTAAGTACTTACCACAAAGGAACTGCACGCCCAAGGAGATAAGACCCACCCAGAGTGAAAGCAGGATGTTCTTCACCAACGCCTTCTTACTATGGTCTGTCAGCATCAGGATAATGAAAGGCAACAGCACGAAGAGCGGAGCCAGCTGGATTACGGCAAAGGAAGAAATCTCACGGATGGCTTCTGGCGTAGCCACACCACCCTCTGCCACCTCGTTGCAGAGCGTAGTCACAGGTACACCCACAGCGCCAAAGCCCGTGGCCACCGTATTACCTATCAAGGCCACCAAGGCACTGAACATAGGTTTGAAGCCCAAGCCTATCAGGATGGCAGCAGGAATGGCCACAGCCGTACCAAAGCCAGCCATACCTTCCAGCAATCCGCCAAAGCCCCACACCATCATGAGCACCAAGATGCCCTTATCGTCTGTGAAGGAGGTGAACTGGTCCTTGATGACCTCTATCTGCTTGCTCTCCAGCAAGACATTGTAGCTGAAGATAGCCATCAAGATGATGATGAGAATAGGGAACACGGCCTTCAAGACACCTTCTATAAAGGCCCATCCCACGCCAGCCATCTGGAAGTTCTCTGGTGCGAAGCCCATGGCAGGTGCCACGAAAAGGGCTAATAAAACCGTAACTATCAGGGTGATAAATGCGCTCTTATGGCCTGCCATCTTGAATCCAAGCATCAGCACGAAGAGCAATAGAATCGGAATAATTGATACAAGTGCATTCATAGTTTCTCTTAGATTTATTGTTTAATTGGGTCAAAGATAAGAAAAGAAATCGGGAAACGCAACCTTTCCAGCCGTTTTTTGCTATCAAATCCGCAATATCAGTAGGCTTCTTCCTCAAAGTTGAGGGTCAGCTGGCGCCACTCGCCTGGTACATAGTCATAGGCATCTATGCTATGCGCATTGGAAATGGAAAGTCCCATGAGGCGGATGGGATGCTGGGCATAGTCCACCTCTCGCAGCAGTTGGAAGGCGATGCGCTCTATCTCTGCTGCTTCCTGTATCACCTCATCGGCTGTGAAGCTGCGGGTGATCTGCTCAAAGTCGTGAAACTTTACCTTCAAGGTCAGCGTGTAGCCTTGGAACGGGTGGCGCTGAAGTCGGCCCAGCAGCTCCTGCACCGTGCGCCTCAACTCTTCCTCTACCTGCGTAGGGTCGCAGATGTCTTCCAGCAGTGTGTGCTCGCACCCTATCGACTTGCGTATGCGGAAGGTCTGCACAGGGCGTTCGTCGATGCCTCGCGCAAAGTCGTAATACACGCTGCCTACCTTACCAAAGTACATCTGCAACTGCTGCTTCGTCAGCGTGCGGAGGTCGGCTCCGTTCTTCACGCCCAGCGCATGCATCTTCTTGGCCGTAACGGGTCCTACGCCCCAGAACTTCTCAATAGGGAGCTGGGCGATGAAGTCCAAGGCCCTCGATGGATGGATGGTACAGAGGCCGTCGGGCTTTCGATAGTCGGAGGCTATCTTGGCCAAGAACTTATTATAGGATACCCCTGCAGAAGCCACCAAGTGGAGGCGTTCACGCACCTTCTGCTTGATTTCCTTGGCGATGGTCACAGCCAAGGGGATGCCTGGCTTATTCTCCGTGACATCCAGAAAAGCTTCATCGATGGAGATGGGTTCTATCTCATCGGTATATTCTCTAAAGATCTCCATAATCTGGTCGGACACAGCCTTATAGACGGACATGTGGCCTGGGATGATGAGCAGGTGCGGACAGAGTTTCTTGGCTTTCACCACCGACATGGCAGAGTGCACGCCATACTTACGCGCCTCATAGCTGGCAGTGGCCACCACGCCACGTGGGCCGTCATAGCCCACAGCAATGGCCTTGCCACGCAGCTCTGGATGGTCGCGCTGCTCCACTGCCGCAAAGAAGGCATCCATGTCGATATGTATGATTTTACGCTCTGCCATAGATGATTTATCTGCAAAAGTAAGTAAAAGTTATGAAAGCTGAATAAAAAAGGCTAACTTTGCGCCCATGAATACCACAGAATTAGAAGCATTGCTCACCAAGCGGCAGGTACAGCCCACCGCCATCCGCCTGCTGGTGCTGAAAGCCTTGTCGGAAGCAGGGCGCTCCTTGTCGTTGCTCGACCTTGAGACCATGCTTGATACGGTGGATAAGTCCACCATCTTCCGCACCCTCACCCTCTTTCACGCCCATCGCGTGGTGCATGGCATCGACGACGGAACGGGCTCGTTCAAATATGCCCTCTGCGATGCCGACTGCAATTGTGAGTTGGATGGGGAGCATACGCACTTCCACTGCATAGAGTGCAATCGGACGTTCTGCTTCAAGAACATCCCCACCCCACTGGTGAATCTGCCTGCTGGCTTCGAGCTAAGGAGTGTGAACTATGTGGTGACGGGGGTTTGTGCCGACTGTGCCTCTAAGCATCACACCAACTCGTAGGTACATACCTGTATAGGGGTCTCCAAATTGCGCAGCACCTTCTCCAGCATGATGCCTTCCAGATTGTTGTAGTCGTAGCCGAAGGTGGCACGTATGCCCTGCAAGATGAACTGCGTGGCACGGTCTATGGCCACTGGCAGACTATCTCCCTGCATCAGCGAACCAGTGATCACGCTGGTGAAGGAGTCGCCCGTGCCAGGATAGTGGGCAGGGAGGAACGGACAGGTCACCTTCCAATAGCGTCTGTCGATACTGTTATAGGCATAGACGGAGGTCTGGTGTGGATCACCCTCAACAGGCACGCTGGTCACTATCACGATCTCAGGACCAGCCTCTGCCAAGGTGCGCAGGTAGGCCTTCAGATCCTTATCCTCTATGGCACCAGCACGATAAGGCTCCCCTAAAAGCAGGAACATCTCCGTGATATTGGGGGTGATCACATTGGCATGCTTGATGAGCTCACGCATCTCTTCCACCATCTGAGTGGTCATACCTTTATATAATGTGCCATTGTCGCCCAGCACAGGATCCACCACCACCAAGTCGTCCTCATGGCGAAACTCGTGCAGAAGATCCTTCACCACCTGCACCTGCTGCGGAGAGCCCAGATAGCCTGTATAGAAGGCATGAAAGCGCAGCTGCTGCTTACGCCAGTTGGCTATGATACGCTTCATCTCCTCCGTCAGATCGAGGAAGGTGTAGTCAGGGAACTGTGTATGACAAGAGAGCAGGGCGGTGGGCAGCGGACACACTTGCAGCCCCATGTTGGTGAGGATGGGCACTACGGCCATGAGCGAGAGGCGCCCTATGCAAGAGAGGTCGTGCACGGCCACGATGCGTTTCTGCTGGTTCTGGATAATCATAAACGTAAGTCTGTCTAAAAAGTTCGCTGCAAAAATAATAAATAATATTCCCTTTTTGCGTAATCGTATGTGATTTTTACGTAACTTTGTTTTTGCAATCTGCATTTTTTGCCTTGGCACGTGCAGTAAAACGAAATTATTCACATTATAATTATAGCAACTATGAGAACAAAAGTTATGAAAAGAACACTGGTAGCCCTGATGGCTTGCACTGCACTCAGCCTCAGCGCTCAAGAACAGAAGCAGTATCCAGAGCAGGAAACCATGCGTCCTGGTATGTCTGAGTATTGGACACCACAGCCTAAGATCGTCACTCCTGGCGACCCTGTGACACACAGCGCACCTTCTGATGCTATCGTACTCTTCGACGGTAAGGACCTCTCTGCTTGGCAGAATACCAAGGGTGAGGCTGCTGGATGGGATGTGCATGACGGCATCATGACGGTGAACAAGAAGGCTGGCGACATCATGACGAAGGAGAGCTTTGGCAGCTTCCAGCTGCACATCGAGTGGTGCGTGCCAGAGATGGATGCCCAGTTCACCAGCCAGAGCCGTGGCAACAGCGGTGTGTATCTGCAGAACATGTACGAGATACAGATTCTGGACAACTACAACAATGAGACCTACGTGAACGGTCAGGCTGGTTCTATCTACAAGCAGACCCCTCCATTGGCCAACGCCATGCGCAAGCCGGGTGAGTGGAACGTGTATGACATCATCTACACAGCGCCTGTGTTCAAGGCAGACGGCACCTACCTCTATCGTCCACGCGTGACGGTGATCCAGAACGGCATCGTGCTGCAGAACAATACGGAGATCCTGGGTACCACGGAGTACATCGGCTTCCCTAAGGTAAAGGTACACGGTGATGGCCCTATCCTGCTGCAGAGCCATGGCGATCCAAGTCCGGGCATCAGCTTCCGCAATATCTGGATCCGCCGCATGTAAGCATTGGACTCATTCTTTGAAAAACTGTCCTATTGTTTAGATTGAAGGAGAATAAAGCCAAAAACGTTTTGAAATATTGTTCAATATCTGTTACTTTGCGTCAAAATTAATTTTAAACATAAAACAATTATGAAGAAGTTTGCATTAGTATTTATGAGCATGTTCCTGATGCTTTTAGGAACTGCCAATGTAGCCAAGGCCGAAGTTAATGAACCAAAAGATTTCGTAGGTAAGTGGACTGCCACTATCGTAGGTCTGCCAGACGGTGACATCACCATGAACGTGGAGATCAAGCTCGACGGCGACAAGTTGGTAGGCACCTATTCTGCCGAAGGTTTAGGCTCCGCAGAGTTCGACCAGATTGTTGCAAAGAACAACTTGGCCACTTTCTACTTCAACGCCAGCGGCTACGACGTATCCATGACTTTCGAACTGAAAGATGCCAACACGGGCATCGGCGACATGATGGAAATGTTCGATGTGAAATGGAAACGTGTTCAAGAGTAAAACGGATCACCTATCCATAAAGTGAAAGCTCCTTGCATGCAAGGGGCTTTTCTTTTTGCTATTTATGAAAAAAGACTTATCTTTACGGCACTAATAGCAACTGCTTATGAAAGAACCACTGAACAGCCAGCGAGTACGCCATCTGGCACCAGAGAACGACCCGCTCAAGATAGGCATGGGATGGACCATCGAAGACCTGGACAAGCCACAGGTCTTGGTAGAAAGCACGTTTGGCGACTCCCACCCAGGCAGTGCCCACCTGCTGGGCTTGGTAGAGCAGGCCATGCAGGGCATCCGTGACGCAGGAGGAAAGGGCGCACGCTACTTCGTGACTGACATCTGCGATGGCATTGCCCAGGGGCATGACGGCATCAACTACTCCCTGCCCCATCGTGACATGATAGCCAATATGATAGAGATTCATGGGCGCAGCACGGGCTTCGACGGTGGGGTGTTCATCGCCAGTTGCGACAAGTCGGTACCTGCCAACCTCATGGGACTCTGCCGCTTAGACATGCCCTCTATCGTCATCACAGGCGGGGTGATGGATGCGGGGCCCGACCTCCTCACACTGGAGCAGATAGGAGCCTACTCTGCCATGTGCCAGCGAGGAGAGATTACAGAGGAGAAACTCACTTATTATAAGCAGCACGCCTGTCCGTCGTGCGGAGCCTGCTCCTTCATGGGCACGGCTTCCACCATGCAGATCATGGCAGAGGCGCTAGGCCTCATGCTGCCAGGCTCTGCCCTGATGCCCGCCACCAGTGCCGACCTTCAGACCAAGGCCTACGAGGCAGGCAAGCAGACACTCTGGCTCATCGAGAAGGGCATCAAAGCCAGCGACATCGTCACCATGGAGGCCATAGAGAATGCCATCATGGTGCACGCTGCCATCTCTGGCTCCACCAACTCCCTGCTCCATCTGCCCGCCATGGCACATGAGTTGGGCATTGAGATAGACGCAGACACCTTCGACCGCATGCATCGAGGGGCGCACTATCTGCTCGACATCCGTCCCGCTGGGCGTTGGCCAGCGCAGTTCTTCTACTATGCGGGGGGTGTCCCAGCCGTGATGGAAGAAATCAAGTCCATGCTGCACCTCGATGCACTTACCGTCACAGGCAAGACCGTCGGAGAGAACCTTGCAGCCCTGAAAGCCGAAGGGTTCTATGAGCATTGCGAAGCCTATCTCCAGCCTTGGGGCTTGAAGCGCACGGATGTCATACGCCCCTTCGACCACCCTATTGGCTCCGATGGCACGGTGGCCATACTGAAGGGCAACTTAGCTCCCGATGGCTCTGTGGTGAAGCACTCAGCCGTGCCCAGGGAGATGTTCCAAGCCGTGCTCCGCGCCCGTCCGTTCGACAGTGAGGAAGAGGCCATCCGTGCGGTGCTCACCCATCAGATAAAGCCTGGCGATGCCGTGATCATCCGCTATGAGGGGCCTAAGGGCTCAGGCATGCCAGAGATGTTCTATACCACAGAAGCCATCTCCTCTGATGCAGAACTGGGCAAGAGCATCGCCCTCATCACAGACGGACGCTTCTCTGGTGCCTCCAAAGGTCCAGCCATAGGCCATGTATCTCCAGAGGCAGCAGAGGGTGGCCCCATCGCCTTGGTAGAAGAAGACGACCTGATAGAGATAAATATCCCCGCCCGTCGTCTCGAAGTGGTGGGCATCAGCGGAAAGCGCCTGCCTACGGAGGAAGTGAATCGCATCCTCGCTGAGCGTCGCGCTAAGTGGCAGCCCCGCCCTTTGAAATACAAAAATGGTGTGCTGCGTCTCTTTGCAGAGCACGCCGTATCACCCATCAAAGGCGGCTATATGGCGACAGAGGCGCCTGAGGCGCCTGAGGCAAATATGCAAATATGCAAAAATGCAAAAATTAAATTATTAAACTATTAAATATTATATACTATGAATCTTTGCATCCTTGCATCTTTGCATCTTTGCATAGCCACATTGCCCAATGTGGCCAATGTGGCCCTTGATCCCACGCGCCTGATTATCGCTGCCCTGGTGGGACTGGTACTTCTGCTGGTGCTTATCATCAAGTTTAAGATACAGGCCATGATTGCCATCTTGGTGGGAGCCATCTTGATAGGCTTGGGGGCAGGAATGCCTTTCGAGCAAATAGTGGCCTCTGTAGATGATGGCATAGGCAATACCCTGAAGGGCATAGCCTTGCTGGTGGGACTGGGTTCCATGTTCGGCTCCATCTTGGAGATCTCTGGCGGAGCGCAGACCTTGGCTGTGACGCTGGTCAATCGCTTTGGCGACCAGAAGGCTGCTTGGGCGTTGGGTATCACCGGACTCGTCATCGCCATGCCCGTGTTCTTCGATGCCGGACTCATCATCCTCATCCCGCTGGCCTTCTCCTTGGCCAAGCGTACCAAGCGTTCCTCACTCTATTACGCCATACCGCTGCTGGCAGGCTTGGCGGTGGGGCACGCCTTCATCCCCCCTACCCCTGGGCCAGTCTTGGTGGCCACCATGCTGGGCGTAGATTTAGGTTGGGTGATACTCATAGGCATCTGTTGTGGCACGGTGGCCATGATTGTGGCTGGTCCGCTGTGGGGTGCCTATTGTGGCAGGAAATACCACATCCCCGTGCCTGAGCAGATAGCCCGTCAGGCCGATGTAGATGCCTCCAAACTGCCCAGTTTCTGGACGGTGGTGCTCATCATCCTCATCCCCTTGGTGCTCATCATCCTGAAGTCCGTAGCAGGTGTGATAGATGCCTTGGCACCTGCCCGCTCCGTGCTGAGTTTTCTGGGTGAGCCCTTCGTGGCCCTTACCATCGCCACCCTCGTTGCCATGCTGCTTTTAGGCTATAGGCAAGGCTACACAGGGGCAGAGCTGGAGAAGGTGATGACCAAGTCGCTGGAGCCTGTAGGCCTGATTCTCTTAGTGACGGCCTGTGGCGGCGTGCTGCGCTACATCCTGCAATACTCAGGACTTGGCGAGCTTATCGGCCATGGTGTGGCATCTGCTTCCCTGCCTCTCGTAGTGGTGGCCTTCGTAGTGGCAGCCTTGGTACGCATCTCCGTGGGTTCTGCCACGGTGGCCATGACGATGGCAGCTGGCATCGTAGCCGCTATGCCTGAGGTAGCTGGTCTCTCCCCCATCCATTTGGCCTGCATCACGGCAGCTGTGGCAGGTGGTGCCACCGTCTGCTC